>NZOB01000058.1 GCA_002693085.1 Flavobacteriaceae bacterium
TATTATCAATTGTTTTTTTAATATTCATTAGTGATCAATTATCTAATCTATTTAAATATTCAATTCAAAGACTCAGACCATGTCACGATGATCAAATACAAAATCTTATACGTATTGTAAAAGAAGATTGTGGAGGTCTTTATAGTTTCTTTTCTGCACATGCTTCAAATTCTTTTGTAATTGCTACAATTTTTATTTTGTTTATGAATAGAAAAAAAGAATATTATTCATTATTTATTTGGGCTTCACTTGTAGCGTATAGTAGAGTTTATTTAGGTGTACATTATCCATCTGATATAATTATAGGGTCTTTAATCGGAATTACAGTTTCTTATTTATTTTACACTGTAATATTTGATAGATTAGAAAGAAAATTACTTTAGTAATTCTGGAAATTTCTTTTTAAAATCATTTATTCTTGGAACAGAAACTTTCCATATGTAAGGATTATTAGGATTATTTATTTTGTAATCTTGATGATAATCCTCTGCGATGTAGAATATTTCAAATTTAGTTACTTCAGTAACAATTCTTTTATAAATTTTATTATNCAATAATCTTTGAATTTCATTTTTGATAATATTTTTTTCTNAATCATTTTTATAAAATGCAATTGATCTATAATGTGTTCCAATATCAGGACCTTGCCGATTTAAGGTTGTCGGATCATGTGATGCAAAAAAAACTTCAACTAATTTTTTAAATGATATTTTTTTTGAATCATATATTACTTTAACTGTTTCAGCATGNCCTGTCTTTCCAGTTAAAACCTGGTAGTAATCAGGGTTTTTAGTNTTTCCACCNGAGTACCCNGATTGAACTTCACTAACACCATTTAAACTCTCATAAATTGACTCAACACACCAAAAACAACCTGATGCAAAATAAGCTTCTGAATAATTAGTTTGTGAGTTTAAATTTAAATTAATAAATAGTATAATAATGTAAATGNTTTTTTTCAATCTAAATTTTTTTTAATAATTCTTTACAAAAATTATTCCAGGAAAATTTTTTCTTTAAGGTTGANAAATTTTTTAATTTTTTTGAGTTATTTGAAGTTAGTGCTTTAATTATATTTTTTGAAATGGATTCATAATCTTTACGGCATANGTATCCATTTTCATTATTAATCATTTCTTTTATACCTCCTTCGCCTGTTGTAACATTAATTTTTTCGAATGAAATACNCAATGCTGTTATTCCACTTTGTGTAGCAGTTATATAAGGTTGAACTATAATTTCAGATGCCCCCATNTAATATTTTATATCTCTCTTACNAATAAAGCCATTGCTAAAGATNACATGATTTTTTAATGATAATTTATCTATTAAATTGATATATTTTTTTTTATTTTCAATAAACTCACCNGCTATTATAAGTTTAATTTTATTATCAAAATCAATAATATTTTTGAAGCTTTTTAATAATAATTCAAGCCCTTTGTATTTTCTTATCATTCCTAAGAATAAAATATATTTATTGTTTTTATTTAATTTAAGTTTCCTCAAAGACTCTTCTTTTGAAGCCATTTTTAGGTCATCAATNGGATGAAATAATNTCTGTGATTCTCTTTTTGAAAAAGATTTAATTTGTTTTGAAGTTTGTTCAGATAATGTTATTANGGTATCAAGCGAATTGATGTATAATCTTAAAATTATTTTGCTAAATAAATAATTTTCATGAGGGAATACATTGTGAAATAATCCTATTTTTTTTGTATTTAAAGTATAAGANTTATTGATTAATAAATAGGCTAAACNAGTAATTGGTGTCCAGTATGTTGTTATAACATAGTTTATTTCCTTTTCTTTTATTAAACGTTTAATTTTCCACCAGGTAAATGGATTATACGGGTTTATNTTTAAAATATTTTTATTTTCTTTTTTCTGACTTGAAATTTGTTTTTTTTTATTTCTTAAAAAAAAAGGATAGTTTCTGTCAAAGCTTATTAAATAACAATTTTTAAATTCTTCTAAATGTAAATATAGTTGATGATTGAAATCAGAAATNCCACCTTTTAAGGGGGGATGAGGACCAATTATTAAAACATTCATTTTCTTTAATTTTCATTTAAGATCCATGTTCCAGTTTGTATTAAAGGTTCAGCTTGTTTATACTTTACTTCTTTAACCTCGCCTGTTTGAATATTCTTAATTTTNACTCTTTCATTTCTTCCAATTTTTCTCTGCTNTCTTACAATAGTTTCAACTACGGAGTTTCNGCTAGAGGCGCTAGCTCCAACTTCTCTATTTCTATTTGCCATCTCGTCACTGTTTAAGATCTCTTCTTTAGAAGTATTATATCTTTCTCTTCTTCGAGTCTGCCTGTCTTCAGTTATTTCATTAGGATTTTTTGATGGTAACTCACCCTTAAACAAAAATGTTAATATATCTTTNTTAAGTTGATCAATCATACTAAAAAATAGTTCTTTAGCTTCAAACTTATAAATAAGTAAAGGATCTTTTTGTTCATGAACTGCTAATTGTACAGATTGCTTTAACTCATCCATTTTNCTTAAGTGTGTCTTCCATGTATCGTCAAGAATAGCTAATGATATATTTTTTTCAAAATCATTAATTAATTCCTTTCCCTCAGATTCATAAGCCTTTTTAAGGTCTGTCACGATATTCATAGTTTTCTTTCCATCAGTAAATGGAACTACGATTCTTTCAAACTTATTCTGAGGATTTTCAAAGACATTTTTAACAACAGGGAAAACTTTTAATGAGTTTTCATGATTNTTTTTCTCATAATGTTTTAAAACAACATTATATAGATCATCAATAATTCTATTTTGATCTAAATTTTCAAACTCATCTTTACTGAAAGGAGATGTGATTGAAAAGAATCTGATTAGGTCNAACTCAAATGATTTAAAATCATTATTATTTTTTGCTGATATATAAATTGATTCAACTGTTTCATAAATCATATTTGCAATATCTACTTTAAGTCTATTAACATCTAGGGCATTTTTTCTTTTTGTGTAGATNACTTCTCTTTGTAGATTCATAACATCATCATATTCTAATAATCTTTTTCTTATGNCAAAATTATTTTCTTCAACTTTCTTCTGTGCTCTTTCAATTGTTGTTGTCATAAGTGAATGCTGAATTACTTCACCATCTTTATGACCCATTTTATCCATCATTCTAGCTACCTTATCTGATCCAAAAAGCCTCATTAAATTATCTTCCAATGAAACATAAAATTGTGAGCTCCCCGGGTCACCTTGTCTTCCAGATCTTCCCCTTAATTGTCTATCAACCCTTCTTGAATCGTGTCTTTCTGTTCCAATTATAGCTAAGCCACCTCTTTCTTTTATTTCATNAGATATTTTAATATCAGTTCCTCTACCAGCCATATTGGTTGCTATTGTTACAATACCGGCTTTGCCAGCTTCAGCAACAATATCTGCTTCTTTCTTATGTAGCTTAGCATTTAAAACATTGTGTTTAATATTTTTAATATTTAACATTCTAGATAATAGTTCAGAAATTTCTACAGATGTTGTNCCAATTAGTACTGGTCTTCCATCATTTACAATTTCACTNACATTATTTATTACAGCATTATACTTTTCTCTTTTTGTCTTATATATAAGATCATTATCATCTTTTCTAATAACAGGTCTATTTGTAGGTATTTCAACAACATCTAGTTTATAAATGTCCCAAAACTCACCTTGTTCAGTAACTGCTGTTCCAGTCATTCCTGANAGTTTACGATACATTCTGAAGTAATTTTGAAGAGTAATAGTAGCAAAGGTTTGTGTTGCATCTTCAATCTTGACATTTTCTTTAGCTTCAATGGCTTGATGAAGACCATCTGAATATCTTCTACCTTCCATAATTCTTCCAGTTTGTTCATCAACGATNTTCACCTTGTTATCCATTACAACATATTCAATATCCTTTTCAAACAAAGTATACGCTTTAAGTAGCTGATTTAAAGTGTGTATTCTTTCACTTTTTACACTNAATTCTGAGTAAACTTTTTCTTTCTCTTCTGCCTCATTTTCTGGCTTTAAATTTTTGTTTTCAATTTCTGATATTTTTATTGATATATCAGGTAGAATAAAGAATTTTGAATCATTTACATCTTGTGATAAATGTTCAATCCCTTTATCAGTTANTTCAATCTGGTTGTTTTTTTCATCGATAGTNAAATATAAGTCAGCATCAACTTTTGGCATTTCCCTATTGTTATCTTGCATATAAAAATTTTCAGTCTTNAGTAGGGTTTGTTTTATTCCTTCCTCACTTAAAAATTTTATCAATGCTTTTGTTTTTGGTAACCCACGATAAGCTTGCAATAATTTAAAACCTCCATCTTCTTCGTTACCATTAGAAAATAATTTTTTACTCTCAGCAAGAATTTGTGTAACAAGTTGTCTTTGAATCTGTACTAATGATGATATTTTAGGTTTTAGTTCATTGAATTCATGGTTATTGCCCTGNGGGATAGGTCCGGATATAATTAAAGGTGTTCTAGCATCATCAATTAAAACAGAATCAACTTCGTCAACTATTGCATAAGAATGTCTTCTCTGTACTCTATCATCTAATTTATGAGCCATATTATCCCTCAAATAATCAAAGCCAAATTCATTATTTGTTCCATAGGTTATATCAGCCAAGTATGCATTTCTTCTTTCAATAGAATGTGGTTTATAATGGTCGATACAATCAACGCTCATTCCATGGAATTGAAATATCGGAGACATCCAAGCGCAATCTCGTTTTGCCAAATAATCATTAACAGTTACAAGATGCACTCCATTTCCTGTCAATGCATTTAAATAGACTTGAAGTGTTGCAACTAAAGTTTTACCTTCACCAGTTTGCATTTCAGCGATTTTACCATTATGAAGAACAATTCCTCCAATAAGTTGCACATCATAATGAACCATATCCCAGATTATGTTTTTTCCAGCAGCATCCCAGTTATTAATCCATATAGCTTTATTGCTTTCTATTTTCACATAAGGCTTTGTTGAAGACAGTTTGATATCATAATCATTTGCAGCTACAATTATCTCATTATTTTCAGTAAATCTCCTAGCAGTTTCTCTTACTACGCAGAATGCTTCAGGTAAAATATCATTTAAGTATTTATCAATTTCATCTAAATATGTATTTTCAAGACCTTCAATTTCATTATAAAAACTTTCTTTTTGGTCAATACTACTTTCATTTTCTATTTTTTCGTTTATTAAATCAATTTTAATCTGATAAGGATTTTTAATATTAGAAATTTCAGATTTAAATTTTTCNGTTTTAGATCTTAATTCATCATTGGATAATTTTATAAATTCATCTTCGATTGAATTTATTTTTGATACTAAAGGGGAAATCTCTTTAATATCCTTTTTTGCTTTATCTCCAACAAAAACTTTTAATATTGAATTAAGTAGATTCATTTTGTAAAACATCAAATTTAGTTAAAAAAAAAGCCTCCGGAGGAGACTTTTAATATATTATTTTAAATTGTTTTAATATTCTTCTTCATTCCATAAATAATCTTCTTCAGTAGGAAAATCGGGCCATATTTCTTGAATAGATTCGTAAATTTCTTCTTCNTCCTCTTCCATAGCTTGTAAATTTTCAACTACTTCTAAAGGAGCACCGGTTCTAATAGCATAATCAATTAATTCATCTTTACTAGCAGGCCATGGTGCATCACTTAAATAAGATGCTAATTCTAGTGTCCAATACATAATTACTTATTTTAATTTGCAAAAATATATTTTTATTGATTTTGTGCAACACTTTCTTCAAAAAATAACATTTAATTGAAGAAATGTTATTTTCTTGGTGATAATTTTAAGGATAAATAGTAAGAAAAAATAATAATAACGAAAAATAAGGCTATTCTATAAATATAATCTCCATATTTNACGTAGAAAGTTATAATATCATTTTCCTTATAATTTCCAGAAAGAATAGTTTCTTGATTGTATTCAGTTTTAATTATTTCATCTCCTTTTGAGTCAATTATACCTGAAATGCCTGTATTAGCACTTCTTATTACATTCTTTCTAGTTTCTATAGCTCTTAACTTTGCATATGAAAAATGTTGTCTGTGGCCTTCANTGTAATCCCACCAAGCATCATTAGTAATTATAGCTAACACTTTTCCGCCATCTTTTACATAATCTGTTAAATATTCACCATAAATTGATTCATAACATATAATTGGTGATATATTATAATTTGAGGATTTAAAGGCATGTCTTCTATTTTGAAATCCTCTTGTAAGAGATAAACCACCAAAATCTAATAATACTTGACCTAAAATTGGTTCTAAAATATTTCGATATGGCATTTTTTCAACGCCTACTACAAGCTTTGATTTGTGATAATAATCAGTTTTATCATTAAAATATATAGCACTATTGTAGATGTTGATCCATCTATTATCTCCAATTTTATTAGAAAATTCTTTTAATTCGGTTGAGTCATACAAAACTTCATATAATTCTATTCCGCTTAAGATTTCATTTTTATGTTTTGAATTTAAATCACGAATCTTATTAGACAATTCGTTATAATAATAACTATTTATTTGAACTCCCTCTGAAAAAAATGTTTCTGGAAAGAGAATTAAAGAGTTTTCAATTTTATTTTCTTCTATTATATTTTTAAGATAATTCAAATTGTCATTATTTGTTATAGAGTACTTTTCCGAATATGGATCTACATTAGGTTGGACTATCGAAATATTTTTAATTTCACCATCTTCCTCAAAAGTTTTATATATTCCAAAGGATATTATTGATGGAATTATTAATATTGATATGAGTGTATAGATTAATCTTTTTGATTGAACACCTTTTAAATAATTAGAATAAATTTTAAACAATAAAATATTAGTAACTAAAACCCATAAAGTACCTCCAAAAACACCAGTGTATTCATACCACTGAATTATCCAAGTGCTTTCAGAAAAAACATTTCCAAAAATTAACCATGGCCATGAAAAATCCCAAACCAAATGAAGTTTTTCATAACATATCCAAATTGTAATTAAAAATATAAATCCTAATTTTTCATTTGTTTTAATTTTTACTTTTCTAAACAAGTAAAAAACTATAGTCATCATAAATGAATTTACTGTACATGCGAAGAGATAACCAAAAATAGTTGCATATGAAAGCCAATATGTAGAAGTAATATTCCAAATAAAAAATCCAACAAAAAAAACTAAAAAAATATTTTTTTCTTTATAAAATTCATTGATATACAAAAAAGGGATTAACCCCAAAAATACGAGTGGAAAAAAACCATATGTAGGCCAGGCAGCTGTAAATAACAATCCTCCAATCGTTGTAATTAAAAGCGCTTTATAAATATTCAAGAATTAAATTTTAAATTTGTTTATATTATAAACTTAACCTAAGATTTGAAATTTATCAAACACCTTCCAAACTTTCTTACTATTTGTAATGCTTTACTTGGTTGTTTTGCCTTATTTTTCTTATTTGTTGAAAGTTTTGGATATTCTAATTCTGAAAAGTATTACTGTATAATTTTATTAATTTTTATTGCAGCAATTTTTGATTTTTTAGATGGTTTTTTTGCAAAGTTCCTTAACGTTAAATCCAATTTAGGCTCTCAATTAGATTCTTTTTCTGACCTAATATCTTTTGCTGTAGTGCCAGCATTTCTTCTAATTTATTATCTGTCTATTCACGAATTTTCTTTATATGTAAAACTCACTCCTTTAATAATTATACTTTCTTCAATATACAGATTGTCAAAATTTAATCTTCTTGAAAGTTCCAACCATTTTAAAGGTTTACCAACACCCGCTAATGCTATGTTTTTTTTAGGATTGCCTTCATTGCTTCTTTATTTAAATGAATTTGTTTTGATTTCAATTGTTCTTGTTTTTTCATTTTTAATGATAAGTGATTTTAAATTTTATTCATTTAAATCATTAAAAAATAAAGACGAAAAACAATTTCTTTTTGTTTTGATCTTACTTCAACTAGTTATAATAATTTTTTCTTTTGTATATGATGCAGAGCTAGCTTCTTTGCTAAGTTTTATGATTTTAGCCTATATTTTGTCTTGTTTTATTATTTCAGGAATAAACAAAGAAGCATCTTCGAATTGATCTTTATGAATAAATACTTTGTGTGAGTACATGTAGTTTGGAATTCCAAATCCAGCTAAATTGCCAGATTTACTTTCATCTTTAATTATTGGGTATATACTTATATCATTAAGTCTATTTTTTAATTCAAGTGCATCAATACCAGATCCACAAAAAATTTGAATATAATCAGTCAACATTATCGAACTTTAAATTTTTTCTTCTATAAATAAAATTTTGTCCTAAATATACTTTTCTTACCATCTCATCTTTCGCTAATTCCTCAGGTTTACCACTTTTTAATATTTTTCCCTCGAACATGAGATATGTTCTGTCTGTTATTGCTAGTGTTTCTTGAACATTATGATCAGTTATTAGAACTCCAATGTTTTTTGTTTTAAGATGAGCAATAATTTTTTGAATTTCTTCAACTGCAATTGGGTCAACTCCTGCGAAAGGTTCATCTAGTAATAGAAACTTGGGTTCGGTAGCTAAAGCCCTAGCAATTTCTGTTCTTCTTCTTTCGCCTCCAGATAGAAGGTCACCTCTGTTTTTTCTGACTTTTTCAAGACTAAATTCCTTTATCAAGTTTTCTAAATCGTTTTCTTGCTCAATTTTTGTTTTATCAGTCAATTCTAAAACAGCTTTAATATTTTGTTCAACTGTTAATTTTCTAAAAACAGAAGCCTCTTGAGCTAGATAACCAATTCCTTGTTTTGCTCTCTTATACATTGGTTCTAAAGAGATATCATTATTATTTATAGAAATTACTCCATTATCACATTTAATTAATCCAACAATCATATAGAAACATGTTGTTTTTCCCGCTCCATTAGGTCCTAATAAACCAACAATCTCACCCTGTTTTAATTCAAGGTCAACCCCTTTAACTACTTTTCTAGAGCTGTATGATTTTTCAATTTTTCTTGCTTCAAGTTTCATAACTAATTATTATTTTTTACAACAATTCTTGAAATATAAATACTTATTTGGTACAATATTACTATTGGAATAGCCACGATAATTTGACTAGCTACGTCTGGAGGTGTGATAACAGCTGCTAATACCAAAACTCCTACAAGTGCAAATTTCCTGTACTTAATTAAAAATTCAGGTGTTACTAATCCAATCTTAGTTAAGAAATAAATGATTATTGGCAACTCAAAAATTAAACCTGAGGCTAAAACAGATGCCCTAACTAATCCAATGTAGCTACTAAGGTCAAAATCATTAAAAATTTCTTCACTAACAGTGTAATTTCCTAAAAAGTTAATTGATAGAGGACAGATTACATAATATCCAAACAATACACCAATAAAAAAAAGTAAACTGGAAATAAAAATAAAACCTCTAGCATGTTTTTTTTCATTTTGATACAAACCAGGACTTATAAAACTCCAAAATTGATACAAAACATATGGAAAAGAAATAACGAATCCTGCAGCAATTGATGTCCAAATATGAGCTGAAAATTGACCAGACATTGTTCTGCTCTGAATTCTAAAAGGCATTTCGTTTATACAAAAACTATCATTTAAGCCGAAAAAATTTGATAATTCACAAAGTGTTCGATATGTAAAGAAATCAACACTTTTAGGTCCAAAAATAATTTTGTTAAAAATGAAATCTTTAAAAATAAATGCAATAAATCCAAAAAAAACTATAGCCAAGAACGATCTTAATATATGCCATCTTAGGTCTTCAAGATGATCTAAAAATGACATTTCATTTGGATCTTTCAGTCTTTCGTTCATATTCCTGAATTTAAGATTTGATGCATGTGAACCATTCCTAAATAACTACCTTTTTCAACAACAATAATCTGAGTTATTTTATTATCATTCATAATTTTCAGTGCATCTGAAGCTAAAGTTTTACTATCGATTACTTTTGGTTCAGAGCTCATAATTTTAGAAACATCTAATTCTAATGGGTCTTTAAAGTTCTTTATTGTTCTTCTAACATCTCCGTCAGTAATGATACCAACAACTTTTTGATTTTTTAAAATAGCAGTTGCTCCATACATTTTTGAAGATATTTCTTCTATGGCATCTTTGAATTTGCTATTAATATTAATTCCTGGAATTAAATCTTCATTAACTAAATCTTTAACAGTTAATGTTAATTTTTTTCCTAAAGATCCTGATGGATGATATTTTGCAAAATCTTCAGTTTTAAAACCTTTTAAATACATTAAACAAATTGCAATTGTATCACCAATTAAAAGCTGTATACTAGTGCTTGTTGTTGGTGCTAAATTATTTGGACATGCCTCCTTTTCAATTTTGTAAACTATGGATTTATCTGATTTTTTTCCCAGAAAAGAATCTTTTTCAGATGTAATTCCAATTAAATTTATTTTTAATTTTTTTATTTGTTTGACTAAGTCAATAGTTTCTGTATTGTTTCCGCTTTTTGAAAAACACAATACAACATCATCCTTAGTAATAACCCCAAGATCACCATGCAATGCATCCGATCCATGCATGAATATTGATGGAGAACCAGTAGAATTTAATGTTGCAGAAATTTTCATTCCAATAATTGCACTTTTACCAATTCCAGTAATTATTATTCTGCCTTTAATTTTTCCTAAAAAATCAATTATACTTTCAAAGTTTTTATCAAATGATTTTTCAAGTTTATTAATTGAATCTATCTGATTATCTAAAATATCTTTTGAAATTTTTTTTAAATCTAATTTGTTCAAAACTTTATTGATTTTTTTAATTATTCAAACTGTAAATTAAGCTATATTTAGTTTAACTAAGGTACAAATATACCTTATTTAGTTTCAAAAATGTCAACACAGACTGAACTAACCAGTGTATTAAAAAAATATTTTGGATTTTCATCATTTAGAGATAATCAGCAAGATATAATTACATCAATTATAAATCATAATAACAACTTAGTAATTATGCCAACAGGTGGTGGGAAGTCACTATGTTATCAAATGTCAGCAATTTGCATGGAAGGTATGGCTATTATTGTTTCNCCGTTGATTGCTTTGATGAAAAATCAAGTTGATGTTTTAAAAGGTGTTTTTGATAATGATTTAATTGCTTGTGTTTTAAATTCTTCTTTAACACAATCTGAAATTTCTAGAGTTAAGGAAGGAGTTTCATCAGGTATAACTAAATTATTATATATGGCACCTGAATCATTATCTAAGGATTACAATATTGATTTTTTAAAAAATCAAAAAATATCATTTGTAGCAGTAGATGAGGCACATTGTATTTCTGAATGGGGACATGATTTTAGACCTGATTATAGAAACATATTTAACGTTGTAAAAAAAATTGACCCAAGAATAAAAATAACTGCTTTAACTGCAACAGCAACACCTAAAGTTCAAGATGACATAATCAAAAACTTAGATTTAAATGAACCCAAAATATTTAAATCATCTTTTAATAGACCCAATTTGTTTTATGAGATTAGAAAAAAAGACGATACAATTGATAAACAAATCATATCATTTATAAAAAGAAACCAAGGTAAATCTGGTATTATATATTGTTTATCAAGAAAAAAAGTTGAAGATTTTGCTAATCTATTGACTTTAAACAATATTAATGCTCTTCCATATCATGCTGGTCTTGAACAAAAAAATAGATCTAGAAATCAAGAATATTTTTTAATGCATGACTGTGATGTTATAGTTGCAACAATAGCTTTTGGAATGGGCATTGATAAACCTGACATTAGGTACGTTATACATTACGATATTCCCAAAAGTTTAGAATCATATTATCAAGAAACTGGAAGAGCNGGTAGAGATGGAGGTGAAGGACATTGTCTAGCCTTTTACTCCTACGATGATATTGAAAAATTAGAAAAATTTTTATCTGGAAAACCTATCTCTGAACAAGAATTGGGACTCTCATTACTAGAAGAGGTAGCATCATATTGTGAAACATCAATGTCAAGAAGAAAATTTATTCTTAATTATTTTGGTGAAAAGTATGATGAAATAAATGGATTAGGAAATAAAATGGATGATAACTCTAAAGATCCAAAAGAAACCATTGAAGTTAAAAATGATGTAAAATTAGTGTTAGAATCAATAAAAAGTACAAATCAAAAATATAAATTAAAGGATATGTCATCATTTATATTTGGTTTTGAAACTTCGACTTTAAAAGCACATAATTCATCATCAAAACCTTTTTTTGGAAAAGGAAAACATAATGATTTGATTTTCTGGAAGTCACTACTTAGAAAAATGATTGTTGATGGTTTATTACTTAAAAAAGTAGAAGAATACGGAGTTTTAAAATTAACAGAAAAGGGAGAAGATTTTATCAAAAATCAAAAATCATTTTTACTTTCAATTGATAGAGATTTTTCAAATGAAANTATATCAGTAAATAAATCTGAAAAGAAATCATTTGTTATAGATGAACATCTTCATAAAATTTTGATTGATTTGAGAAAATCTATTTCTAAAGATCTTAATATACCTCCCTTTGCTGTTTTTCAAGAATCCTCTATTGAAGAAATGACATTAAAATATCCCATCTCTCAGGAAGAATTATCTACAATAGTTGGAGTAGGAGAGGTTAAAGCTAAAAAGTTTGGANATAAATTTATAGACGTGATAAGTAAATATGTAGATGAAAATGATGTAGAAAGACCTTTTGATACTATTATAAAATCTTCTGGTATAAATTCTTCATTAAAANTNTTCTTTATTCAATCTGTTGATAAAAAGTTGAATATNGAGGAAATGGCATCTGCAAAAAATGTTGAGTATAATCAAGTGTTAAAAGATCTTGAAACAATAATATATTCCGGTACAAAATTAAATTTAAGGTACATTATTGATGATTTATTTGATGAGGAATCTCATGATGAGCTATTAGATTTCTTTAATGATCTCGAATCAGATGATATACAAATTGTTTTAGATGAATTTGAAGATGAGTATGAAGAGGAAGATCTAAAGTTATTCAGATTGTATCACTATTGTGAAATTGGCTTTTAGTTTACTTCCATTTTATGTTGCACCCAATACTTGGTTTTTGAACTTCAGTATTTTCAACATCACTAATTAAGCAATCAATTGCATTTCTTAAATCGAATCCAGTAACAGGGATTTCATTTCCAGGTCTAGATCCATCAAGTTGACCTCTATATACTAAGTTTTTTTCTGAATCGTAAAGAAAAAAATCAGGCGTACAAGCAGCATCATACATTTTAGCTACTTCTTGAGATTCATCATATAAATATGGAAAATTAAATTCTTTTTCTTTAGCTAGCAATTTCATTAACTCTGGTGAATCATCTGGGTAGTTTTCAACATCATTACTTGAAATAGCAATAAATGAAATATTATTTTCATATTCTTTACTGATATTAACTATTTCATCAATTATATGTATAACAAAAGGACAATGATTACAAATAAACATAATTAAAACACCTTCCTTTTTATATAAATCATTAGATGATATTAATTTATTATCTATAGTGTTAACTAATTTAAAATCAGGTGCTTTTGACCCTAATTCAATCATATTAGAAGGTGTTCTTGCCATTTCTTTTTTTTACAAATTTAATTTTTAATTTTATTGCATGTTAGATCAAATAATATATTTTTTTGATAATATTTCATCAACACAAAGAGGTTTAATTTTAGCTCTGGGAATTACAGGTTTTTGGATAATAGAAGGATTTATACCTTTTAGAGTTTTTTCTTACAATAAGTTCAAGCATGCCATAACTAATATTTTACTCACTTTAACCACAATAATTGTAAACTTTTCTCTTGCTTTTTTAATTGTTATCTCATGTGATTATGTTTCAAAAAATGAATTTGGTTTAATTTCATTATTAAATATTGATGGATTTTTAAGAGTTCTATTAAGTTTAATGATTTTAGATTTTATAGGTGCTTATTTAGCTCATTATGTACAACATAAAATTAAACCTCTATGGTTAGTTCATGCTGTTCATCACTCTGATAAACACGTTGATACAACTACTGCTAATAGACATCATCCAATTGAAAGTTTTGTTAGATTTATTTTTACTGTTTTTGCAGTTTTTGTTTCTGAATCATCAATAGCAATAGTTTTTCTATACCAGTCATTATCAGTTGTTTTTTCACAATTTAATCATGCCAATATTAAACTTAATTCTCACATAGATAAGATAATGTCTTACCTAATTGTTACACCAGACATGCACAAAGTACACCATCATTCATATTTACCATACACTGATACAAATTATGGTAATATTTTTTCAATCTGGGATAGATTATTTGGAACCTACTCAGAATTAGATAAGGAAAAAATTATCTATGGAATTGATGATGATTATGATGATAAAAATGATTTTTTTAAAGTCTTAAAAAGACCTTTCAAGAAAGATTAAATATCTTCAAAACTTACATCTGTAAATTTATCTGAACTATCATCTTTTGAGCTATCATCTTTTTTTTCTTCAGTATTTTCTTCTTCAGCTTTTTTGGCTTTATAGTCTTTGTCGTGTATTTCACTAATAACTTCACTTCCTTTTTCATCAATGATATACTTGGTCATTTCACCTAATATTTCAGAAAAATTTTGAAAATCTTCTTTATATAGGTAAATCTTATGCTTTTTGAAATAAAAAGTGCCATCCTCGTTTGTGAATTTTTTGCTTTCAGATATTGTTAAGTAATAATCTCCAGCTTTTGTAGATCTTACATCAAAAAAATAAGTTCTTCTTCCTGCTCTCAAAACTTTTGAGAAAATGTCTTCATTAACATTATTATTATTTTCTTCCATTTATTAAATATTATATTCGTTCAAAAATGAGTAAAATAAATCAAACAGCAAAATTAAAATGATTTATTTNCCCTTAATCTGTTGATTATAAATTTCACTGTAATAACCTTCTATTTTTATTAGCTCAGAATGGCTTCCTTCCTGAACTTTTTCACCTTCGTTCATAACAATTATTTTATCACAATGTTTGACAGTAGATATTCTATGACTAATTATAATTTTAGTACANTTAGTAATATCATTTAATATATTTNTAAAAATTTTNTCTTCTGTTTCAGTATCAACTGCTGAAAGACTATCATCTAGAATAATGATTTTTGGTTTTTTAATTAAAGCTCTTGCAATTGCAATTCTTTGTCTTTGACCACCTGATAGATTTATTCCCCTTTCACCTAGTACTGAATTGTATTTNTCATAAAANCTATNNATGTCTTTATGAACATTAGCAAATTTTGAAAATCTTATTACATCATCTTCTGATGCATTAATATTTCCAAATTTTATATTGTTTGATATTGAGTCTGAAAACAAAAATGTACTTTGGGGAACATAGCCAATATTTTGCCTTACAATATCTAAATTGTGTTTTTTTAAGTCCTTATTATCAATTAATACTTCACCATTATTAGGGTCGTAATTCCTCAAAATTAACTCAGCTATTGTTGATTTTCCGGAACCTACCCCTCCAATTATTCCTAATGATTTTCCATTATCAATTTTAAAACTCAAATTATTTATTGCAACAATTTTAGTTTCAGGATAAATCAATTTTACATTATTAAATTCTATTTCACCTTTAAAATCATAATTTTCATAAAATTGATTTTTAATATTGCTTTTTTCTTTTAAAAACTCATTAATTCTTTTTTGTGATGCTTCTGCTTGTTGAACAATTGAAGTTACCCAGCCAACTGTTGCAACAGGCCAGGTTAACATTGTTACGTAAATAATAAACTCTGCTAAAACTCCTAAATCGATTTCATTATTTATGTACTGTTTTCCACCTATAAATATTACAATAATGTTACTTATGCCAATTAAAAGAATCATCATTGGAAAAAACCATGATTGAAATTTTGCTAAATCAATATTCTTTTGCTTTGTATCGTTTGAATAATTCATCATTGAATTAATAACTTCTTTTTCAATAGTATTAGATTTAATAACTGAAATACCACTAAATGATTCTTGTGTATAAGTTGTAATTCTGGAAAGTGATTCTTGTACTTTTTTACTCTTAACATTAATTTTTTTACTGAGTTTAAAAATTAAAAATGAAAGAATTGGTAATGGAATAATTGTATAAGCTGTTAGAGCTGGTGCTACACTAATCATGTAAGATATAATTATAATAAAAAGTGCTATTGTATTAATGGTATACATTAATGCTGGACCTACATACATTCTAACTTTGCTAACATCTTCACTTATCCTATTCATCAAATCACCAGTTCTATTGTTTTTATAAAATTTTTGATCCAATTCTTGATATTTATTATAAATCTCATTTTTTAAATCAAACTCAATATATCTTGATACATTGATTAATGTTTGTCTCATAAGAAAAGTAAATATTCCTGCAACAAAGGCAGATCCAATGATTAAAAATATATTGATTAAAAGTTTTTCTTTAAGTAAATTCTCATTGATAGAGTTTTCAAGAAAATATTTTTCAATTAATGTTATTGAGTCACCTACCAAATTAGGAGCAACAAGTGCAAAAATCCTTGCAATAATAGTAATTAGAATTCCGATTATAATTTTATTCCTATACTTTAAAAAGAATTTATTTAAGTATTTAAGTTCTTTCATTTGAAGTATTCAAATATACAGTTTTATGACTCCATTATAACTTAAAATTAAATACATTTGCACTCAAGTTCATTGTATGTTAAATCGAAGGCACATTAGAATTAAGGTTTTGCAATTATTATATTCAAAATCTACCGCTGATTCAAAAACTAAGGATTTAATTTCTGAATATAATAAACGATCTATTAACTTTTTTAGGCTCTACATTTTGAACTTTTTATTATTTGAAAAGCTCTTTCATGAATTTTCAAAGAAGGAAATAATCATATCAAATAAGAATTATGATAATGACTCAAGCAGTATTAAGCGTTTAATATTGGATAATGAGTTGTTATTGTTTTTTAAAAATTCTTCCACTTTACAAAAACTTAAAAATAAATATGATTTAAATATCTGGGATGAAAATATTCAGATAATAGAATCATTATTTAATGAAATTTTTAAAAGCGACCTTTTTATAAAATATCAGCAATTAGATGATTTGGATTTCAAGAAAAGAAAAAAGTTTGTAATTGATGTTTTTAAGAATATAATNGTAAATAGTGAGATTTTATACCAACTATATGAAGATTTAGAATTAGAATGGATTGATGATTTTCCTTTGGTAAATACCTTGTTTTTAAATTATTTGAAAGGTTATGATTATGAAAGTAAAAATTCTATTCCTTTAAAAATTTTTGCTGACAAGGATGATAAAAAATTTGGTTTAGATTTATTTAAACATACTGTTAAGAATGATGATGAACTTGAAAAAATTGTATCAAAATTTACTCCTGATTGGGAAAACGAAAGAATTGCAATAATTGATTTATTNATCATTAAATTATGCATTAGTGAATTCATAAATTTTCCTTCAATTCCAGTCAAGGTNAGTATGAATGAATATGTTGAAATTTCTAAAATNTATTCATCNCCTGAAAGCAGTAATTTTATTAATGGTGTTGCAAATAATGTTTTTAAATATTTGACTGAGAAAAATGAGATTAAAAAAAATGAGAGAGGTTCACAATAATTTTTATAATTTTAAAACATGAAATTTTTTAATAATATAAATAGAAATGATATTAAATTTTCTGTGTATGCTTTTTTAATAGCATTCTCAGTTTCTTTTTTTCTATCATCATGTAACTCAGACCCATCAAAAAAAATTAAATCAGAAAATTTAAAAGCTGCTGAACAAAGATCNTCAGNAGTTTCTAATGCTTCAGAAATAAGTTTTGATTTTGATACATATAANTANGGTGAAGTTGTTGACGGTGAAGTAGTNGAAGTAGATTTTAATTTTACCAATACAGGTAAATCTGATTTAATAATNTTTAATGCTTCTGCATCATGCGGTTGTACAGTNCCTGAATATCCTCAAAATGAAAATNTAAAACCTGGTGACGGTGGAACTATTAAAGTAAGATTTGATACAGCCAATAAGCCTGGAAAGCAAATGAAAACAGTAACATTAACAACTAATACTAATTCTGGAAAAAAGATTATCAGAATTAATGGATTTGTACTAAATAAATAAATATGGAAGGAGCTGGACAATGGCCGCTATTAATAATGATGTTTTTGGCCTTTTATTTAATTTTAATTGTTCCTCAAACAAGAAGNGCTAAAAAGGAAAAGAAATTTATAAATGCATTAAAAAGAGGTGACAGAGTTGTTACTAAGAGTGGAATGCATGGCAAAGTTCTTGAAGTTAATGATCAAAATAATACATGTGTTTTAGAAACTATGGCTGGTAAAATAAAGTTTGATAAATCAGCTATATCTCTGGAAATGTCATCAAAAATAACTAAAAAGTAGAGTGCCATTATTTGATAAATTAAATAATTTTAAAAGACACAATTACTTCTATTACGATAATTATCATTTCTATTCCACAATACTTTGGAAATTCTTGTGGAAACCAATTTTCTTTAGAATTGATCCTGAAAAAGTTCATCATTTAGTTGTAACTATATTGAAACTTATAAAACCTTTTTTAGCATTTAATGCTCATAAGTATACTCTTCAATTAAACCTTAGAAATAATAAAAACTTAGAAAGAGAAGTCTTTGGGATTAAATTTCCAAATCCTGTTGGCTTAGCTGCTGGGTTTGATAAAAACGCCGAAATTTATAAACAAATGCACGATCACGGGTTTGGCTTTGTAGAAATTGGAACTGTAACTCCCGAACCTCAGGACGGTAATCCTAAGAAAAGAATTTTTAGACTAAGTGACGATCATGCTCTTATAAATAGATTAGGTTTTAATAA
>NZOB01000059.1 GCA_002693085.1 Flavobacteriaceae bacterium
AACGATTTTAAATTAATCAGAAATTTTATTGAATGGCATGAAAACAAAGGCTATAAATTATTAATTGGTAGAAAAAATGGAAAAAAATCTCTAGTAATTTGGGAAATTTTTGAAGAAAAAAATTCTGTATACTTGTCGATTGAAGTTTATCCTCACTTTTTAAGAGAAAAAAGTAAAATATTTTCTTTTATTCCACATCACTTCATAGTTAAGCCAAACTTAAAAAAATACTTAAATAGTGTTCTTTCAGGCTTAGATTGGTATCTAATTAATAAAAAAAACATTCCAGAAAATTATTTTGGTAAACACAAATGGTTTTCAAAATAAATGTGTTCCGTGTTGGATTCGAACCAACGACCCCTACCCTGTCAAGGTAGTGCTCTGAACCAAATGAGCTAACGGAACTAAAATAAGAAATCAAATTTAGTACAATTTTTGAATGATAATAGATATGCTTAAAAATGTTTCTTATAACAACGAAAATATCAAAAATGAAATAAGTGATTTGATTGGAAAACCATATTCTTTAATTGAAAAAATAAAAAAAGGTGGAATTGGTTCAAACAAACTTTTGATAACCAAAGCTGACAAAGAAATTGAAAATTTATTAGTTCTAGATCAAAACATTAACTACTGTAATATTGAACTAAGAGTTGATGGTATAATTATATACTTTAGATCACTACTAGAAACCTACGGTTTAGTTATTCCTTATTANAAACTTGTTGTGTTTAAAGTATCTGANAATGAATATACATTTAACATNGANAACAAGTATTTAAAAATAAAAGTTAAAACAAAAAAGGACCATTNGTTTATCCGAAAAATAATTGAATTTAAGACTGATAAAACCAAAAATAATATAACATAAGAATATGATTATCATTATTTTAACTAAATTCATAGTATGAAAAATCAGATATCTTTTTTATTTACATCTATTCTAATCCTATTTCTATCATCTTGTGAAGTTGAAAATACCATGACAGATGATGAGCTTATTGACGCAATAATTAACTATGAAGAAAAAGTTACTGTTTCTGAAAGTGAACTGCCTTTTCAAGCACAAACTTTAATATCAAACGAATTAACCGATGATTATGTTGATCTTGCAAAATTAGCTCCTGGGCTTGGATTTCAAGTTGAAATGAGATCTATTGCTGTTTTTGAAATGGGNCTTAAGTCTGGAGATGTTTTCTTTGATGTTAATGGTAGAAAATTAGAAAGAGCTAAAGGAGATAAAGACAGAAAGAAAAGAATTAAACCTTGTTTTAAATTGAAATATCCAGTTAGTCTTGAATTAAGTGATGGAAAAATAGTTGAAGTCAAAGATAGAAAAGAACACTGCGAACTGATAAAGAACTTGGTTTCTAAAGATAAATCCTCAAGAAAAGAAATTAAAATTATTTATCCAGTAACAGTAATTTTTTATGATAGCAATAAAAATCTTGTTGAGAAAATAATGGAAGATGATGATGACTTCAAAGCATTAAAAGAATCCTGTGTAAAAAATAATTCGAGTAATAAAAGAGATTAAATTTTTTTAAAATTATTTAAAATAGGATTCTAATTGAATCCTATTTTTTTTTAGTTATTGCAAATAAAACATAAAGAATCATCGAAATTATAATACTAATAAAACCAACTGGAAGTAAAAAAAAAGGTTCATGTAAATACCCGCTCTCATCAATCTCACTTCCAATCAAGTAAAATAATAAAAAACAAAGAACCCCTATTGCTAAAAAACTAGTTGCTATTTTAAATTTAGTTTCCAATTTCTATCAAACTTATTACTAGATCTAACCTCTTTTCCTCTTTCCTTCCATCCATTAAAATTATCAGGTGGTAAATCTGGAATTTTATTTAAATTATAATTTAGAAGATTATAAATTTCCTTGAGATTATCATTCATCGAATTTATATCAATAGGATTTTTCTCAAGGAGATCCACAGAATAATTATAAAAATTACCGTTTTTATAAAGTTTATGAGTTTTATTTTGAGCATACACTCCTCTTTCTAAATTACGAGTTCCCCACATAGGATTATAAAAAGTTGTTAATACTTCTCTTTCATTATAATGCTGATTTTTCAATAGAGGAAGAAAGCTCAAAGCATTTGGATTAGATTTTTCAACTCCTAAAATTTCCTCAAATGTTGCATAAAAATCTACAAAATCAATAAATGCATCTGATGTTTTATTTCCTTTTAAATAATCATTCCAATTAATAATTAAAGGGACATTAGAAGCATATTTAATAGACAAACCTTTAGATCCTTGAATTTCTATTCCTTTATTTTTCGTTTTTACTTTGACATCAGTCCCATTATCACCTGTAAAAATTAGAATGGTATTCTTATCTAAGTCATTTTGTTTTAGAGCATTTGAAATTCGACCAACAACTTTATCCATATAGGTTAACATTTCTGAAAAATAAATTGGATTATTGCCTTTATTCCTTTTATTTAAATCATTCCAATCTTCAGAGTCTGGTGTCGGTAAAAAAGGGTCATGAACTAAAACCATCGGATAATAAATAAAAAAAGGTTCATCTTTATTTTTTTCAATAAAATTCACAATATGATCAGCAAAAATATCAGGACCATAATCATCTATATTATTATCCATCAACTCTCCATTCTTGAAAATATTTGGATTTGCAAACCTATCACCTCTTTCAGTTAACCACCATAAGCAATAATCATCAAAACCATGTCTGTAAGGTCTATCTCTATCTTGGTTAAATTCCATGTCGTATTGAACTCCATTCAATTGCCATTTACCAACAATACTTGTCTTATATCCCTTTTCCTGAAAAAGATTTCCAAAGGTTCTTTGATTAGGATTCAAATAAGTAAAATATTCATAATTTTCGTAGTTAGGTTTTCCGGTCATTATTTTAACCCTAGTTGGTGTACATAAAGGTTGTGAATAAGCACTGGTAAAATTTATACCATTTCTTGCTAACGAATCCAGTACAGGTGTGTTATAATCATCAGCTCCATTGATACCTAATGCTTCAAATCCTAAATCATCTGCCATAATTAAAATTACGTTTGGCTTTTCTTTGTCAACTGAGCAACTAAATAAGAATATTATTAAAGTAAAAGAAATAATTACCCTGTAAATTTTCATAACTTTAAAATAAATAAAAAATGGTTCATTTTAGTAAAAAAGATATAGAAGGTTTAGAAAAAATTTACAGATTAAATCTAATCAACAGTTGTACAGGATACAAATCAGCTAATCTACTTGGTTCAATAGATAATGAAGGAAATACAAATCTTGCAATTTTTAGTTCAATTACACATCTAGGAAGCGATCCTGCTATGATTGGTTTTGTTCTAAGACCAAGAACTGTTCCCAGAAACACGTATAACAATATGTTTAATAACAAATTCTTTACTGTAAATCATGTTAATACAAATGATATTGAAGATGCTCATCATACTTCAGCAAAATACCCAAAAGAAATTTCAGAATTTGAGAAAACTAAATTTGAACCTGAGTTTATAGATGGATTTATTGCGCCTTTTGTAAAAAGTTCAAAAATTAAATTTGGCTGCAAATATCTCAATGAATATGATATAAAAGAAAATAATACAATAATGGTAGTTGCATCCATAGAATGTCTTTATGTAGACAATGACGCTTTACAAGAAGATGGATGGATTAGATTAGATAAAGCTGGTACAGTTACTATAAATGGATTAGATGGATATGCAAAAACTACATTATTAAATAGGTTTAAATATGCTAGACCAAAAAAATGAAAAACTTTATAGATTCAAAAATTTTTAATTACTCTTTGAGTAAAAGCTCTAAGGAACCTAAAATTCTTAATGATCTAAATCGAGAAACTCATTTAAAAATATTAAATCCTAGAATGCTAAGTGGTCATTATCAGGGAAGAATATTATCACTTGTTTCAAAAATAATTAAACCAAAAACAGTTCTTGAAATTGGAACATATACTGGCTATTCAACAATTTGTTTATCAGAAGGTCTTGATAAAAATGGTAGTATTCATACTATTGATCATAATGAAGAATTATTAGTTATTCAAAATAAATATTTTAAAAAAGCTGGAATTTCAGAAAAGGTTAAACAATATACTGGTGATGCAACAAAAATTATTAAAAAATTAAATTTAGATTTTGATCTTGTATTTATTGATGCTGACAAAGAAAACTATCCTTTATATTTTGATTTAATAATTGAAAAGGTAAAACCTGGAGGTGTAATAATTGCAGATAACATACTATGGAGTGGTAAAATACTTGAAAAAGTTGAGGAAGAAGATTATGCTACTAAATCAATTATTGAATTCAATGATAAAGTCAACAATGATGATAGAGTAGAAACCATCATTTTACCAATAAGAGATGGTTTAAGCCTGATTAGAAAAATTTAAATATCTCTTTTTATAGATCCTGTCAAATCATCAATATCATCTTTTACACTATCTATTTGATCAGAAATTTCTTTTGTATCAATACCTTTTTTTTCAGCGCTTTTTTGTATTTCAGTTTTAATTTCTTGGGTAGCATCTTTTACCTGTCTAATACCTTTACCCAAACCCTTGGCAATATCAGGAATTTTGTCTGCNCCAAATAACAAGAGAATAATTAAAAAAATTACTAAAATCTCTGCTCCACTGATAAAAAAAAGAATCATTTAACCTTTAATATTTGATTTAAATTTATCAAAATCTGACTCATTTTCCTCTTTTGGCCAAGAATTATTTGAAGTATCAATATCTGCTGTTTCTTTATCAGGATCAAGTTTAATACTTGAAATTTGCTTATTACTAGTAATTACTTTTCTAACTTCTAAATCATTTTTTCTCCATACTTGAGCAGGATATTTTCTTCTCTCAACAGATCCATCCTCATATTCAATATCAATAATTATTGGCATAACTAAACCACCTGGTTTATCAAAAACTATTTCATAATAAAACTTTGGAATATTCATTTTTGAAATTTCTTCATTTGAATAATTTTCACTTAAATAATTATTTAAAAGTTTTGAATTTTCAAGAGGATTTTTGCTCTTTAAATCTTCGCTATCATTCTCGAATTTCTCAAAGAATATTAAAGGTCTTAACCTATTTCTTGGTATACCCTGTTCTTCCATGATTTTTTTCATTTCTTCACCTGGATTAGGAGAAACATAATATTGATTTATTTCTTTAATACCAATGTCTACAAAATCAGTAGTATAAAACCATCCTCTCCAAAACCAGTCAAGATCAACAGCTGATGCATCTTCCATTGTTCTAAAAAAGTCTTCAGGTGTTGGATGTTTAAATTTCCATCTATTAGAATACTTTTTAAAAGCATAGTCAAATAGCTCTTCACCCATAACTGTTTCTCTTAAAATATTTAGCGCTGTGGCCGGCTTACCATATGCATTTGGACCTAGACTGTATACGTTTTCAGGATTTGACATTATTGGTGCTAAGTAATTTTCATCAACACTCATATAATCTACAATTAACTCGGCAGGACCTCTATCAGAGGGGAAATTCTTATTTGGATAAATAATATCTGGATATTTTTTTCCAAACTCTTGTTCAGCTAAATATTGAACAAAAGTATTGATTCCCTCATCCATCCATGCCCATTGTCTTTCATCACTGTTAACTATCATCGGAAAGAAAAAGTGACCTATTTCATGAATAATAACTCCAATCATTCCAAACTTTTCATCATCTGAGTAAGATCCATCAAGATTTGGTCGACCGAAATTAAAGCATATCATAGGGTACTCCATTCCAATTCTGTGGGCATGTACTGAAATAGCTTTGTGATAAGGATAATTAAAAGTGTAATCAGAATAGAACTTTAAAGTTTCCATTACAGTAATTGTAGAAAAATCTTCCCACATTGGGTTACCTTCTTTTGGGTATAAAGAGACAGCCATTTTATCTTCATTTCCAATCTTTACTGCCATCATGTCCAAAATATATTTTCTTGAGGTTGCAAAAGCAAAGTCTCGTACATTTTCAGCATAAAACTTCCATGTTTTTTTATCCTTAGAAAAAGACTTTTCTGCAATCTCTGCTTCTTCCTGTGAAACTATTATAACAGGCTTATCATAAGATTTTTTTGCCTTATTAAATCTTTTCATCATTTCTTTAGAATAAACATCCTTTCTATTTACTAACTTTCCAGTGGCTTCCATAATGTGATCAGCAGGTACAGTTATATTGACCTCATAATTTCCAAATGGCAAAGCAAATTCCCCATCCCCCCAAAACTGATAATTTTGCCACCCTTCAACTTCATCATAAACACACATTCTAGGAAAAAATTGAGCAATTATATATGCTCTATTATCATCATTTGGAAAAGTTTCATATCCAGATCTACCACCATCATTAACATGATCATTAATATTATACCACCATTTTACTTTAAAAGAAAAACTTTCACCAGTTCCAATTGCTTTAGGAAGATCAATTCTCATCATGGTTTGATTAACAAAATAATCGAGTGGCTTATCATTAGTATCTCTTACATATTCTATATTAAATCCACCATCAAATGNATCATTAATGAATTCTTTTTCAAAAGTATCTGGTATATATGCTGGGTTAACAGAATTACTGTCTCTAATCAAACTTGGTGAATCTTTAGATCTAACATTTTGATCTAATTGAACCCATAAATAATCCAGTAAATCAGGTGAGTTATTTGTATATGTAACTATTTCATCACCGTATATTTTTTTATTTGCATCATCTAATTCAATATTAATTATATAATCAGCTTGTTGTTGATAATAAGCTGGTCCAGGTGCCCCAGATGCAGTCCTGAACATATTTGGAGATGCAAANTCTTGATTTAACTGACGAAATTTGTTAGTATTAATTTTTTCTGTTTGTTTTTGTTGAGAAATATTTTCAATTGGAAATAATAAAACAGAAATTATTAAAAAGATTATATTTTTTTTCATAACTGGATTTTTAGGGAATATCAAATTTAAAAAAAACTAGTTACTTAAAAGAAGACTACTTATTGAATTATACTTGTCTTGTATAAAGCTTTTTCTAAACTTTCCCTTTCTTATTAATATTATATTTTTTTGATTTGGAAAAGAATTGTAAAGGATGGAGTTCTGAATCTCAATAGATTGACCTAATAAATNACTATTTATTTCCATATAAAAATTAATTTGATCTTGTTTCTTTTCAAAACCCAAATAATTAATCAAAATAGCTTCATTATCAAAATTTATTTGAAAGTTTTGATTAAGGTATGGTTTGTAAATCTCATTTAAATATTCATAATCTTTGATATAATCAACTTTTTTCGAATCTAGCTTCAAATCCTTTTCAAGATCATCATAAAATACCTTCAAAGTTATTTCAAACGATTGTGTTTTGTTGTCAAAATCTATTAGAGTTGTACTTACATAATATTTATGCGGAAAAACTAAAAGAAATAATAAAGTAAAAAAATTAATTATTAATGGATTCATAAAACTTATCTAAATTATTTAAAATTAATCCATGATTAGAACTTTTAAAATCAGTTAATAAATCATAATTTTCAGAGGCTCCAAGAACAAATTCATAAACTTCTTCCTCCTTCAGATTATATCTTTCCATAAAGTAATTTGAACCGTAGAATTGAATTATAGAAACAACAACGCCATATTGTTTCTCCAAACCTCTAGCAATTTTGAGATTTTTATAATATCCTGATAATTGTTTATACATACCCTCAATATCTAAAGGCATTAAAGGGAGAAGTAAAACATTCAATAAAATTTGAGAATTATTTTTATATACTATCTTCTCCTGTCTTTCACCTTTAAAACCTGGAATATTAACATCATCAAAATTAAATATTTTCTTCTTGTTTACTTTGTTAGCATCAGCTAATAAGTTTCCAGATAAATTGTACGGCGTTACATCTACGTTCTTAAGTTCATTTACTTTAACATCGAGAAAAACTCTAATAGAATCTGAATTATAAACCTCTTCATTTATATAAACAAAATGTGCTTTAATTTGGACAGATCTAAAAAAAAGAGAATCTTTTAATCTTACACCTATTCGAAAAAAACCTTCTTTATCTGTAATCGTTGTTCCCCCTGTTGATTTATTAATGATAACTATTCAACTTTTTTCAATATCATTATTAACTACTTCCCCGGAAAGAGTTTTAATTTCAGTGTTTTGAGAAAATGATAAAACAGAGAAAAAAAATAATAATAGAAAAATCCTAACCTTTACTAACAATTCTGTTGAATTTTTTACTTTGTTTAACTAGAAAATCTATCAATTCAAATTCTTTGTCTTTTTTTAAAAGAATTTTTGATGGAAAATTTTCATCACAATAAATCAAAAACTCATTGATTTTATCTTTTTGTATACCAAGACTTTTTGTAAAAAAAATATCATCATAAACTTCTCTAATTAGATCACTTGGATTATAATTAAATGTAGAACTTTCTTCATTTGACTTATTATTAATTGTATTAGCAATTAATTTGTATAGATTAACAAAGTTTAAACCATTTCTAAGTTTCCCTTGCTCATTAATTACATTGACAACCCTAGTAGATTTATCACTGCTGTAATCAAACCTTTTGAATTCTTCTTCTTTTAAATCTAGAAATTTTTCTCTGTTTTCTGGTGTGACAACTACCTCATCAAGAGCTGTAACTTTTTCATTAACATCAACAACTATCCTATTTCTTTGCAAAATATCTTTGGTTATAGTAATTTCTCTAATCTGATATTGAACTGATGAAAAAAGTATTTTATCATTTAGTTTAACTTCAATTTCAAACTCACCTTCACTATTTGTTGTTGTTGCTATTTGAGAAGTATTATTTATAACGTTAGCACCTTCAACATTAACATTTTTATACAGAACCTTTCCCTTAATCCATGTACGATAATCATTTTGTCCAAATGAAATAGATGAAAATAGAATAACTAAAACAAAAAAATATTTTTTATAATTCATTGCTTNATNNTTGAGCGGGAGACCGGGTTCGAACCGGCGACATTCAGCTTGGAAGGCTGACGCTCTACCAACTGAGCTACTCCCGCTTTTTAATTTTAACAATTTAAGATTAAATTTGTTAGGATTGAATCTTAACATAAAAATAATCAAATCTAACAAGTTGCTTAAACTTAGGAGTAAAATCTTGAGAAACAACATGAATCCATCTAAATGTATATATCCAGGTGATGATGATAACACATCATTTCACATTGGAGCTTATATTGATGGAGTTTTAGTAGGGGGAGTTTCAATGATAAAAAATAAATGTTCGTATAAAGATTTTCCTAATTGTTATCAACTTAGAGGTCTATTTGTTGATTTTCATCATCAAAAAAAGGGTGTCGGAAAAATGATAATTAACAAAGTTGAGTCTCTACTTAAAACCAAAAAAGTAAGTTATTTATGGATGAATGCTAGAGTTAAAGCTCTTGATTTTTATTTGAAATTAGATTATACTAATTCTGAGATAACATACAATATGAATGAAATAGGCTTACACTATATGCTTTACAAAAAACTATGAATAAAAGTAAATTCTTTATTTTAATTATAATTTTAATTCATACATCAGAATTAATGTCACAAAAAATAGACATAGATATACTTCAGGGTAAAACAACCAATCATCTTGTTGGTGACAGCATATTACTTGAAAAAGAAACTTTTAAAGCATTTGAAAAAATGAAAAGGGAAGCTTTTAATGACGGAATTAGAATAAAAATTGTTTCCGGTCACAGAGATTTTGAAAGACAAACCTTAATTTGGAATTCTAAATTTTTAAAATTTACTAAAGAATATAAATTAAAACCTGAAGAGGCTATAAATGAAATTGTGAGATTCTCTACTGTTCCTGGAACATCTAGACATCATTGGGGAACTGAGATAGACATCATTGATGAAGAATTTAAAAATGAAAAAAATCCATTAATAACTGAAAAATACGAGGCGGGAGGTGTTTTTAATAAATTGAAAAGGTGGATGGATTTAAATTCCAAAAAATTTGGTTTTTATTTAACCTACACGAATGATGAACAAAGAAAAGGGTTTGAATATGAACCATGGCATTACAGCTACAAGCCTATTTCAAAAAATTTTTTAGAGGAGTTTAAAAAAAATAATATCTCAAAACTAATATTAGACCTTGATATTATGGGTAAAGAATATTTAACAAAAGAATTTATTGAAAAATATATTAATGAAAATATTCTAAGTGTTAATAAAGAACTTGAGCTATAAATTGATATTATATCTTTAAATTTGTTGGTATAAAATTAATTTGAAAGAAAAAAAACAAAGTATTTTAATTATTCTTGATGGCTGGGGAATATCAAATAATTCAGAGTTCTCAGCTATTGATCAAGCTAAGACCCCTTTTTTTGATAGTCTTATTAAGAAATATCCAAACGCTAAACTATTAACTCATGGTGAAAATGTTGGGCTTCCTACGGGGCAAATGGGTAACAGTGAAGTAGGCCACATAAATATTGGGGCTGGAAGAATTGTTTATCAAGAGTTAGCAAAAATTAATCGTGATATAATTAATAAAACAATTGATGAAAATAAAAAACTGATCGAAGCTTTTAATTATTGCAAATCAAATAAAAAAAAGCTTCATTTTATTGGCCTTGTCTCTGATGGCGGAGTTCATTCCCACATAAATCATATTAAACACCTAATTAATCTGTCTAAAACTCATGATTTAAAAGATGTTTTTATTCATGCCTTCACAGATGGTAGAGATGTTGATCCAAAATCTGGAATTAACATGATTAATGAACTTATAGAATCCATGAAAGGAACAAATGCAAAACTTGCTAGTGTTTGCGGTAGATATTATGCAATGGATAGAGACAAAAGATGGGAAAGAACTAAAAAAGCATATGATTTGATTGTTAATGGAATTGGAAAAAAATCAAATGAAATTGAAAAATCGATTATTGATTCTTACAACAACAAAATAACTGATGAATTTATAGAGCCCATAGTAATTGTGGATAATAAAAATCTTCCATTAGCAAAAATTGAAGATAATGATGTTGTTATATTTTTTAATTTCAGAACTGATAGAGGAAGACAACTAACTGAAGCATTAAGTCAAAATGATTTTAATGATTTTTCGATGAAGAAATTGAACTTGAAATTCTTAACAATGACCAATTACAATGATGAGTATAAAAATATTGATTGTATTTACGAAAATGAAAATTTAAGTCAAACATTGGGTGAAGTTTTAGAACAAAACAAGAGAACTCAAATTAGAATTGCAGAAACAGAAAAGTATCCCCATGTCACATTTTTCTTTAATGGAGGGAAAGAATCACCTTTTAAGAATGAAACAAGAATCATGTGTCCATCTCCAAAAGTTGCAACTTATGATTTAAAACCTGAGATGAGTGCGTATGAAATTAAGGATTCTATAATACCAGAAATTAATTCAAATTCTGCTGACTTTATTTGCTTAAATTTTGCAAACCCTGATATGGTAGGACACACCGGAAACTTTGATGCTGCTGTTAAAGCATGTGAAACAGTTGATATTTGCTTAAAGGAAATCGTTGAATCTTCAATTAATAATAATTACTCAATTATAATTATTGCCGATCATGGTAATAGTGATGTTATGAAAAATAATGATGGTTCACCTAATACAGCGCATACTACAAATCCAGTTCCTATTATTGTTATAGATTCAAAAACTGATAAAGTTAATGATGGTATCTTAGCTGATATTGCCCCCACTATTCTAAATATTATGGATATTGACATTCCAGAGAAAATGTCAGGAAAAATTTTAATATGAAAAATCTAATAAAACTAACTCTACTATTTATTTTATTTATTGGTTGTAATAGTAAAATAAAAAAAGAAACTAATGTTGACAATGAAGATATTGAGTACGTAGATTTAATTGGTAAATTTAAAAGAGTAGAACTTGAGAAACATCCATTTATTAAAGATTCCTTTAATATGAATTATACTGATTATAAAGTAGATCAGGAAGTATTAAAAAAAATCAAACCATTACTTAAAAGAGATATTAGTATCAAAGTAATTATGGGTACATGGTGTGAAGACAGTAGATTACTAGTTCCTCAATTTTTTAAAGTAATGGATAAATTAAGATTCAATAAAAGAAAAATTGAGCTAATAGGATTAGATAATGAAAAAAAATCTCCAGATAACTATCACGAAATTTATGAAATAATAAATGTTCCAACATTTATATTCTACAGAAAAGAAAAAGAAATAAATAGAATAGTAGAAATAACTATTGAAACTTTGGAAAAAGATATTTTTAGTATTCTTAGTGATAGTGGCTATGAAAATGCTTACTATGGATTCTAAAAAAATAGTAATTAAGACTGAGGAAGAAATTGAATTAATTAGAGAAAGTGCTTTATTAGTATCAAAAACCTTAGGACTTATAGCCAAGGAAATTAAACCTGGGTCAAATTCCTTAAAGCTTGATAAGATTGCAGAAGAATTTATAAGAGATAATGGTGGAGAACCTGGTTTTTTAGGAATGTATGGCTTTCCAAACACTCTGTGTGTAAGCCCAAATCAAGAAGTAGTACATGGAATTCCAAATGAAATACCATTTGAAAATGGGGATATTATTTCAATTGATTGTGGTGTTCTCAAAAATGAATTCTATGGAGATCACGCTTACACATTTCAAGTTGGTGAAGTAACTGATGAAATAAAAAAANTACTAAATGTTNCTAAAAAATCTCTTTATGANGGTATAAGAGAATTTAAAATTGGAAATAGAGTTGGCGATATTAGCTATGCAATACAAAACTATAATGAAAAAAACGGTTATGGTGTTGTAAAAGATTTAGTTGGTCANGGCTTAGGNAAAAATTTACATGAAAAACCTGAANTACCAAACTTTGGAAGAAGAGGTAATGGAAAATCACTTGTTAATGGAATGGTTTTGGCAATCGAGCCNATGATNAATTTAGGAACTGATAAAGTTCTACATTTAAATGATGGGTGGACTATTGAAACAGCAGATAAAAAACCGAGTGCTCATTTTGAGCATAATGTGGCATTAATAAATGGTCAAACAAAACTTTTATCCACTTTTAAATATATATATGATGCATTAGGAATTGAATCCAATGAAGAAAATGAATTTAAATAAATATGAAGTTCATAGTAAGATTATTGCTTAATTTATTTCCAAGAACATTTCTCATTAGAACAAGTCTTTTATTTAAACCTTTTTTTAATATTTTTTTTAAGGGAACAAAATTTACTGATCCAATTAACAATAAATCTTATTCTTACTTTTTTCCNTANGGATATAATAAACAAAGAAAAAATGCTTTATGTCCAGGAACATTTTCACTTGAGAGACATCGATTATTGTGGCTTTATTTAAAAAAAGAAACTGACTTTTTTAATTCAAACAATAAAATACTTCATTTCGCTCCTGAACAATGTTTTCATAAATTTTTTAAATCATNTTTTAAAAATTATACCNCGACAGACTTAAATTCACCAATTGTTGATATTAAAGCTGATATATGTAATCTACCATTTAATGACAACTCCTTTGATTATATTTTATGTAATCATGTCTTAGAACATATATATGATGACGANAAGGNCATGAAAGAAATCTTTAGAGTTTTAAATAAAAATGGCATTGCAATTTTACAAGTACCCATAGATATAAAAAGTGATTTAACTCATGAAGGAAGAGATATAGATGATAAAGAAGTTAGGAACAAACTTTTTGGACAATATGACCACTTAAGAATGTATGGTTTAGATTATTTTAAAAAATTAAAAAAAGTTGGTTTTAATGTAAAAAACATAGATTATNTATCAAAACTTACCAAAGAAGAAGTAGAAAAGTTNTCATTAACAAATGCTGGAACTATTCCAGTTTGTATTAAGGATTAATAAATAATTTTTTAAAACCAAACGAAGAATATTCTGTTACATTATTTAATGAATCTACATAAATAATAAAAGAATCTATTTCATCATTATCTTCGGTTAGTTTAATAGCATTATCGATATCACCTACCATCATAGCTGTAGCAAATGCATCAGCTGTAAAACAACTTTCGCTTATGACTGAGGCACTTAAAACATTTGTTTCTTGAGATTTACCATTGATTGGATTTATTGTATGAACATACTTTTTTCCTGATTTAGGATCAATTTTATAATTACGATAGTTACCTGAGGTGGCTATTGAAATATTTTGAAGTTCTAATAGTTTATAATAATTGCTTTCACTTTTTAAATCAGGATTATTTATGGCAATTTTCCATTTCGATTTTTTTAGAATATTTATCCCACTGGACTTTATTTCACCACCAATATCAATCAAATAATTTGAAACACCTTTGGACTCAATATAATTTGAAATAACATCAACTGCATATCCTTTAGCAATAGCATTAAAATCTAGTTTTGTCCTAATATTTTCTTTGTTTAGTTTACGATTATTAATTGAAATTTTATCAAAACCAACAGACATCATTATATTAAAAATTGAGTCTTGATTGATATTATTTTGAATTTTGTTAGGACCAAATCCATAATATTCAAGTAATAAACCTATTGATGGATCAAAAAGACCATTAGTTTTTTTATGTAATAATTTAGACTTGTTGTAAACATCAAAAAATAAATCATCAACATCAATATCATCTCCATTATTAATTTTAGATATTACAGATGAATTAATATATGTTGATAAGGAGTTATTAAAACCTTCAAAAATAGAATCAAGATTTTGTCTTGAAATTAATTGATCTTTCTCAGAAAACATTTTAATATCATAATATGTTCCAAATGTATATCCAGTCAAATTAGTGAAATTTGTACTAGAGCTACAAGAATATAAAAAGATTACAAAGAGAAATAAAAGNTATTTTGAAATCTTAGCCTCCAAAATCGTCAAATCTAATATTCTCTGGCGGCACGCCGAAATCAAGAGCCATTTTTTCAACGGCAAGATTCATAAGTGGAGGTCCACAATAATAGACTTCAATATCTTCAGGTGATTCGTGAAAATTTAAATAATTATCAATAACAGCTTGATGAATAAAACCTACAAACCCATCGCCATCTCCATCTAACCCGTCTTTAACCTTCCAATTATCCTCTTCTAANGGTTCTGATAATGCTATGTAAAATTTAAAATTTGGAAAGTCTTTTTCTAAAGCTCTAAAATGGTCAACATAAAATAACTCTCTTTTTGATCTTCCACCATACCAAAAATTAACTTTTCTTCCACTCTTTATAGTTCTAAATAACTGGTATAGATGAGATCTCATAGGAGCCATACCAGCTCCACCACCAACATAAAGCATTTCAGCATCTGAATCATTTATAAAAAATTCACCATAAGGTCCAGAAATTGTTACAGTATCACCAGGTTTTTTTGAAAAAATGTATGATGAGGCAATTCCAGGATTAACATCCATCCATCCATTTTTATTTCTATCCCAGGGTGGTGTAGCAATTCGAACATTAAGCATTATTTCTTTACCTTCNGCAGGATAAGAAGCCATTGAATAAGCTCTTTCAACATCATCATCATTTTTCATTTTTAAATTCCATAATCCAAAGTTATCCCACTCTAATTTAAATTTTTNAGGATCATCTGGATGTTCTTTTGGATGAGAAGTTATATCNATATCACTGTAATTAACTTCGCATNTGGGAATTTCGATTTGTATGTACCCTCCAGCCTTATAATTCATCTCTTCAGGTATTTCAACAACAAATTCTTTAATAAAAGAAGCTACGTTATAATTTCTGACAACTTTAGCTTCATATTTTTTAATTCCAAAAACCTCTTCTGGGACATGAATATTCATGTTTTCTTTTACTTTTACTTGACATCCTAATCTCCATCCTTCTTTGATTTCTTTTCTGGAAAAATGTGGTTTTTCTGTTGGAAGTATTTCACCACCCCCATCATTTACTATACACTTACATTGAATACAAGTACCTCCTCCACCACAAGCTGATGGTAAAAAAACTTTATTGTCTCCTAAGGTTGTTAACAATGTGCTTCCAGAACTAACCTCAATTTCTTTTTCATCATTAATTAATATTTTAACAGGGCCTGATGGAAGTAATTTAGATTTTACACCCAAGAGCATAGCAACTAAGATGTATATAACTAAAATAAAAATTATCGTACTAACAAGTATATATGTAAAAACACTCATAAATTATAATTTTATACCCATAAAGCTCATAAAGCCTAAGGCCATTAATCCGGTTATTATAAAAGTGATACCTAAGCCTTTTAATGGAGCTGGAACGTTAGAATAAGCAATTTTTTCTCTTATTGCAGCAATTGCTACAATTGCTAAAAACCATCCGATTCCTGATCCAAAACCATATACTGCAGCTTCAGAAACACCCGAAAAATCTTTAATTTGCATAAAAAGGGAGCCTCCTAAGATAGCACAGTTTACTGCTATAAGAGGAAGAAAAATTCCTAATGAGCCATAGAGTGCTGGTGAAAATTTTTCTACTATCATTTCAACTAATTGAACCATTGAGGCAATTACAGCAATAAACATTATAAGACTTAAAAAACTCAGATCTAATTCTGCATATTCTGGACCAATCCATTTAAGAGCACCGTCAACTAGTAGATACTCATAAATTAAATAATTTAAAGGTACAGTGATAGTAAGTACAAAAATAACAGCTAGTCCCATACCAACTCCGTTCTTTAGTGTTTTTGAAATGGCTAGATATGAGCACATTCCAAGAAAATAAGCGAAAACCATGTTTTCTATGAAAATACTTTTGATAAATAAATTAGCGTACTCTTCAAACATAACTATTAACCTTGTTCAATTAATTTTTCATTTCTAGATCTCTGAATCCATATAATGATTCCAACAGTAATTAAGGCCATTGGAGATAATAACATTAATCCATTATTCTCATATCCCATTTCATATACAAAATCTGGAATAACTTGATAGCCCATTAAATTACCAGAACCTAAAAGCTCTCTAAAAAAAGCTACCAAAATCAAAATTACTCCATAACCTATTGCGTTTCCAATCCCATCAAGCAGAGACTTGAATACTCCATTTCCAAGAGCAAAAGCTTCTAGCCTACCCATAACAATACAATTTGTAACGATCAGACCAATAAAAATTGAAAGTTCCTTACTAACATCATAGGCATATGCTTTTAAAAATTGGTCAACTAAAGCAACTAAAGATGATATAACCACTAAAAAGACAATAATTCGAATTCTATTAGGAATAAGATTTCTTAAAACAGAAATAATAACATTACTACAAGCCATTACAAAAATTACTGATAAGGTCATTACAATAGCTGGTTTTAACTGAACTGTTATAGCTAGAGCAGAACATATTCCTAAAACCTGAACCGTGATTGGATTATTATCGTCAAGTGGATCTGAAAGTAACTTCTTATTCTTTTTTGAAAATATAGGTTCACTATTTTTACCTATGAATAGAAGTAATGGTTTTTTGTTTTTATTTTTTTTCATTTTTCTTTAAAGTTGTGCTATCTCTAACTTTTCAAGATATGGCAAATAATTATTCAGTCTTTCTTTAATCATATCGGTAACACCGTCTCCAGTAATTGTTGAACCAGAAATAGCATCTACTTCATGATCATCTTTATCAGAATTACTTGGATCATTATTTCCTTTTAAAACAGTTATTCCAACTAATTGACCATCCTTATTAAATACTTTTTCATCAATAAAACTTTCTTTAAACCAATCTTTGGTAATCTCAGCACCTAACCCAGCAGTTTCTCCTTTATGATCAAAAGAAACACCATTTATAGTATTAAAATCTGCTTTAAGAGAAATATATCCCCAAATTGCATCCCAAAGTCCAACACCTCTCAATTCGATTATATAATATCGTTGAGAATCAATATCAGCAATGTATAAAGGAAAATGTTGATCTTTATAATCCTTTTTTAATTCCTTAGCGAGATTTAAATCTGAAAATGGATTTAAAGATTCATTAATGGTTCCATCCATTTTCAATGCTAATTCTTGAGTAATATATTTGCTGTAGGACTCCTCTGCTTTGTCTCTGGAAACATTTATACCAACAGTAGACAATATGTTCTGCATTTTCTCATTCTTTACATTCTCATCTTGCATAGGCTTCAAAGTTTGGGAAGTGTATGCAAGTATTGAAGCAATACCAACAATCATGATACCTACAAATAAAAAAGTATATATATTAGAATCTCTATTCATTAAGCTGTTTTTAATTGATTTTTAACTCTATTTTCTCTTCTTTTAATGTTCGACTCTAAAACATAGTGATCAATTGTAGGCGCAAAAACATTCATTAATAAAATTGCTAACATTACACCTTCGGGATATGCAGGATTAAAAACTCTTATAAGAATACACAAAATACCTACTAGTATTCCATAAATCCATTTTCCTTTAACTGTTTGTGCAGCAGATACGGGATCTGTTGCCATAAATACGATACCAAAAGCAAATCCACCAACAATTAAATGACTCATCCAATCAAAACTCATTAAAGCATTAGCTCCCCATAGATTAAATAGAAAACCTGTTATTGCAGCTCCAATTACTCCACCCACCATAATTCTCCAACTACCAACGCCAGTATAAATTAAAATGAATGCTCCAATTAAAACCATAAGAGTCGATGTTTCAGCAATTGACCCTGGGATTGAGCCCATAAACATTTCCAATATACTGTATTGCTCCGGTGAATTTCCTGCAGCAAGCATTCCAAGAATAGTTTCACCAGAAACACCATCAACATTTGAAGCCTCTGATACCCAAACCTGATTTCCAGACATATAAGTAGGATACGCAAAAAATGCGAATGCTCTAGCGGTAAGAGCAGGATTAAGTATATTCATTCCAGTTCCTCCAAATGCTTCTTTACCAATAACTACAGCAAAAGCTACTGAAACACCTACCATCCATAAAGGAATGTCTACAGGCATTATCATTGGAATTAAAAGACCAGTAACAAGATATCCTTCATTAACTTGGTGTCCTCTTAAAATCGCAAATAAAAATTCAATAGATAAACCAACAATGTATGAAACAGCAATCATTGGAATAATTTTGTAAGATCCATGTATAATTGCGTCAAGTGTTGTGAATGCTTCAGGAGTTTGTATCAAGTATTGATAACCAGTATTATATATACCATAAAATAATGCAGGTAGAAGGGCAATAATAACTGTAATCATTACTCTTTTTAAATCAATTGCATCTCTTATATGAGCACCTGTTTTAGCTGTGTGATTTGGCACGAATAAAAAGGTTTCAAAAGCATCAAATGCAGGATAAAGTTTTTCTAATTTTTGTCCCTTTTCAAAAGGCTTTTTTAAATTATCAAGAATATTTCTAATCTTCATTTTACTGTGTTTCTTTATATAAATAATCTAATCCTTCTCTTATTATTGTTTGTGCTTCTATCTTAGATGATGATGAATAATCAATCAATCCAAAATCTTCAGGTGAAACTTCATAAATTCCAAGTTTTTCCATCTTTTCAATATCACCTATTAAGCACTCTTTAATTAGTTGCATCGGATATACGTCCATTGGAAAAACACTTTCCATTTCTCCAGTAGCTACAAATGCTCTTTCCTCTCCATTTAAATTAGTATCGTATTCTTTAGGTTTACTATTTGTTAACCATGAGAATGAAGTTTTATATATACTTGGTACTTTATTATTTATAAATGGAATCCATCCAAAAAGTTTATACTCATTACCTTCCTTTAAAACTGAAACATTGTTATTGTAGTAACCCAAGTAACCATCAGCACTAACTTTATGACCGGATAAAACATCACCATTAATAAATCTCAAGCTATAATCTTTTGAAAGTTTTACCTTTTTTATAATTGACTTTAATTCAACACCTAAACGAGTTTTGAGATACATTGGGTTTTCAACAGGTGGACCTGAAATAGCTACTGTTCTTTCTGGATTATATTCACCGTTTAATACAAAATTTCCAATTGTAACAACATCCTCAGGTTTAACAACCCAAACAACTTCACCTGAATTTATTGGGTTAATGTGATGAATTTGCACACCTACATTACCGGACGGATGTGGACCATCGAAAACGGTAGTATTGTAGTTTGACAATTCCTTACTAAAGAATGATTGACATTTTTTAATACCCAAATTAACATTATTTGGACATAATATTTCAAGAGCATCAAGTCCAGTTTTAAAAACGTCAATATTGTCTTTTAATATAAATTCAAAATCAACACCAAGAGGAGCTGAGTCAAAGCAGGAAACATGAATCGATTTGGGTTTTAAATTTGGATCAGCAATTATATCAAAAGGTCTTTGTTTAATGAAAGGCCACAACCCGCAACTTAAAAGCTTACTTTTTAAATCATCAGCTGAACATTTTTTTAAATTGGTAGGCTTATTTTTTACAAAACTATCCTTGCCATCACTTTCAAAAATAATATTTAATATTTTTCTCCTTTCACCTCTTACTATATCTTTAATTTTTCCAGAAATAGGAGAAACAAAAACCAATTCTTCATTAGTTTTTGAATAAAAAATTGATTCACCTCTTTTGACATGATCATCCACTTTTTTAGTAAGCTTTGGCATCACTAAATGAAAGTCTTGTAAGTTTAGAGCGTAAGATTTTGCTAGAGGAAGTTTTTCTATTTTTTTGCTTGCAGAACCTTTAATATTAATGGATAAACCTTTCTTTATCCTTATGTCTTTTGTCATAAATAATTCAACACGGCGCAAATGTATTAATTAAAAGCGATTAAGTGAAATATTTTTTGTTAATATTACATAGATTTTTCAACAATTTTATATGAGTATTAACAAGTCATATTTTTTTTTACTAATTGTTATTATAAATAGTTCATTTAGCCAAGAAAATTTAATTAAATCCATACAATTACTAGACTCTAATTTTGAAAATGAAAAGTTCATTTTTAATGAATCAGAAAAAATTAATGTAGTTTTCGATGAACTAACAAATAGAAGTAAAAATTATTATTACGAGATTGATCATTATGATTTTGACTGGAATTTATCTGAACTAAGAAAATCTGAGTTTTTAGATGGATTTGATGATATTAGGATAACCAATTATTTTAAATCCTATAACACTATTCAACCCTACATTAATTATCAATTCCAAATACCTAACAGGAATTTTAAAATTAAAAAATCTGGAAACTACATGGTTAAAGTAAAAAATAATGAGGGAAAATATGTCTTTAAAAAGAAGTTTGTTTTTTTAAAACAGACATCATTAGGATCAATAGAAATATCTAAATCAAGAAAAATCAACTTTCAGGACTTAAAGCAGAAACTGAAAGTAACGATAAATTGTAACAATTGTAATTTTTCTAACAATTCATATGTCTATAAACTAATCATTTATAAGAACTATGATTTACATAATTATAAAGTTTTTAGTTCACCAACTTACAAGCTATCTCAAAATATTATTTATGATAATATAATATATGATGGAGGTACAGAGTTTTTCAACTTTGATAATTCAAATATTTTAAACACAAGCATTGAAATTAAAAATGTCGATTTAAATAAAAAATACAAAACAGAGCTTAGAAAAGATATAATACCATCCATTTACACATATGAGCCTGATATCAATGGAAAATTCATTATAAAAAACAACAACAAGAATCCGCAAACTGAATCAGAATATTCAAATGTTATTTTTTCTCTCAAAACAGAAAAACCCATTATTAAAAATCTATATATAGTTGGAAATTTTAATGACTATAAAAAAAATGAATCCAGCCAACTTACATACAAAAACGGTTTGTTCCAAATTACACTGTATTTAAAACAAGGCTTCTACAATTATAAGTACATAGTGAAGGATAAAAATAAAAATTTTGAGCTTGCAAATTTTTGGCAAACTGAAAATGAATACACTGCTCTTCTTTATGAAAAAAGACCAGATGAAAATTATTTTAAAATTAAAGCAATTGCCACTAATAATTCATCAAATATTGTAAATTAGTGTAACATTTTTTTACACATGACTAATAAGATTACTGACTTAGATAATTTAAAAGGAATTAGAATTTCAGTTAAGTCGTTATATCTCAACAAAACCTTTTTTGGAAGAAAAAGCAAATACAGATTTAAAAACATAATTACTATTTACAATGTTGGAAAAAATACAGTACAAATAATTTCTAGACATAAGAAAGTTTTTGATTTAAAAGGTGTAAAATATATTAGTG
>NZOB01000060.1 GCA_002693085.1 Flavobacteriaceae bacterium
AATCTCTTAATAAACTTTCATAACCATCCTCAAGAAACTTTAAATCCATTTTTTTAGATTCTTCAATTAGGGGATATACTATATAAACTTGTCTTCCAGACTTAATTTGATCTTTTAAAAAAGCAAATACTTTTAACCTATTACTATCCATTCTATGAACTGTTACAATATCCTTTCTTCCTGGGGGCATCTCATCTATTATTGATATATCAAGATCCCCATATATACTCATTGTCAATGTTCTGGGTATTGGAGTTGCAGTCATAATTAAAATATGAGGAGGGGGGTTATTTTTTTTCCACATTTTACTTCTTTGCTTAACACCAAACTTATGTTGTTCATCAATTACCACATAACCAAGATTTTTAAACATAACATCATCTTCAAAAAGAGCATGCGTTCCAATTAAAACATCTATTTTACCAATAATTAAATCAGATAATATTAATTTTCTCTGTGATTTAGTTGTTGAGCCAGTTAAAACTTCAACATTAATATTAATATCACTTAAATAGTTAATAAAAGATGAAAAATGTTGTTGTGCTAAAATTTCAGTAGGTGCAACAACGCATGATTGATAATTGTTTTCAACAGCAATTATAATTGACATAATAGCAACAATTGTCTTTCCTGAACCAACATCGCCTTGAAGTAGACGATTCATTTGTTTTTTACTAGAAAAATCTTCACGAATTTCCTTTAAGACCTTTTTTTGAGAATTTGTTAAATCAAAGTTTAATTTACTGTCGTAAAAAGTCTTGAATTTATTGCTGATTAAAGGAAAGTAATATCCAGGATTAATTCTTTTTCTTTTGATTTTAATTAGATTAAACCTTAATTGATTGAAGAAAAACTCTTCAAATATTATTTTCTTCTTAGCTATTTCTAAATGCTTAAAATCTTTAGGAAAATGTATATTAATTAATGATTTTCTTGTAGAATAAAAATTATATTTTTCATTAATTTCTTTATTAAGATTTTCATTTAATTCATCTTCAACAAATGAAAAAATATTTTTAATAATTTTTATAAAAAAATTATTTGTTATTCCATGATTAATAAGTTTTTCTGTTGAATGATAAACGGGTTTAATCTTTACAAAACCTTTTTTTACAATTGAATTCATTCTTTCAAATTCTGGATGAACCATATTAGGTGTATTGTTAAACCAAGATAATCTACCAAATAATACATATTCCTTATTAACTTCAATTGATTTTTCTACCCAACTTAGACCTTTAAACCAGTTAATTGTCATGTAGTTATATCCATCAAAAAATTTCCCTTCAAGTCTATATTTATTTGAAAATTTCACCAGTTTTAAATCTTTAAATACTCCTTTAATCTGAACATGAACCATTTCATTTTTAATTTCTGAAATTTTAAAAAATTTAGATCTATCTATATATCTGAATGGAAAATTATAAAGCATTTGTTGGCATGTATCTATTTTTAATTCATCTCTAATTAATTTAGATCTAATTTTGCCTATTCCTTTTATAAACTCTAACGAAGTATTTAATTTATTGGGGTTCACTTCTCAAATTTAATTTATTAACTTTAAATTTTAATAACAGTTAAAACTTAAAATTGACTGAATACCTTCAGAAACTTAACGAACAACAAAAACTTCCTGTAATTCATAAAAATGGTCCGTTGATTGTTATTGCTGGAGCTGGATCTGGAAAAACAAGAGTTCTGACTTATCGTATTGTTCATTTAATTAATCAGAATATTGACCCCTTTAATATTTTAGCCTTGACATTTACAAATAAGGCAGCTGCTGAAATGAAAAAAAGAATTTCAGAAAGTGTAGGTGATTCACAAGCTAGAAACATATGGATGGGCACATTCCATTCGGTTTTTGCAAGGATTTTAAGATCTGAAGCACCTTTATTAGGTTATCCGACAAATTTTACAATATATGACACATATGATTCAGAAAGATTGGTTTCAAATATTATTAAAGAGCTGAATTTAAATAAAGATCATTATAAGGCTAAACAAATAAGAAATAGGATTTCTTCTTTAAAGAATAATTTTATTACTGTTGAAAACTATTTTAACAATCCTGAGATGATTGAAATTGATAAAATGTCTAAAAGATCAGAATTTGGAATTATTTATAAAAGATATGTTGAAAGATGTTTTAGATCTTCTGTCATGGATTTTGACGATCTTTTGCTTAAAACAAATGAATTATTAAATAAATTTCCTGAGGTACTTTCTAAATATCAAGATAAGTTTAGGTATATACTAGTTGATGAATATCAAGATACTAACTACTCACAGTATCTAATTATAAAAGCTCTTTCTGATCGACATCAAAATCTTTGTGTTGTTGGAGATGATTCTCAGAGCATTTATAGTTTTAGAGGGGCTAACATTGATAATATTTTAAATTTTAAAAAACACTACCCAGATTGTAAAACTTATAAACTAGAACAAAACTACAGATCATCAAATAATATCGTACAATGTGCAAATTCATTAATCCAAAATAATCAGTTTAAGTTAGATAAAACCATATGGACTCAAAATAGTGATGGTGAAAAAATTACTATTAATAAATCAATTTCAGATTCTGATGAAGGAAGATTTGTTGCTTCTAATATATTTGAGAGAAAGAATAATGAATTTCTCAGTAATTCATCATTTGCAGTTTTATACAGGACAAATGCTCAATCTAGAGCTGTAGAGGATGCCTTGAGAAAAATTAATATTGAATATCAAGTTTTTGGTGGATTATCTTTTTACCAGAGAAAAGAAATAAAAGATATTTTAGCTTATTTAAGATTAATTGAAAACCTAAATGATGAAGAGAGTTTAAGAAGAATCATAAATTTTCCATCAAGGGGAATTGGCCAGACTACTTTAGATAAATTAACATTAATCTCTGAAAGACAAAATATCTCACTTTTTGATTCTATTTCAAATCTTAATGATCCTTCAGTAAAAATTAACAAAGGAACGATAGAAAAATTAGAGAATTTCAGGAACCAAATTCTTTCTTTTAAAGTTTTTTCTCAAAATAACAATGCATACGAAACAGTATCACACATAATTAATAAAATACAAATTGTAAATTTTTATAAAAATGAAGGATCATTAGAGTCTTTTAATAGAATTGAAAATATAGAAGAGTTGGTAAATGGTATTAATGATTTTATAGAAGGTCAAGAAGAACTCTTTGAATCAGACAAGTCACTTTCAAGATATTTAGAGGATGTTGCGCTATATTCAGAGACTGATAAACAAGTTTCTAATGAAAAAGTTTCTCTAATGACAGTTCATATGGCAAAAGGATTGGAGTTTCCAATTGTATATGTTTTAGGAATGGAAGAGAATTTATTTCCATCAATAATGAGTATTAATTCTAGAGAAGAAGTGGAAGAGGAGAGAAGGTTATTTTATGTAGCAATGACCAGAGCTGAAAAAAGTTTAACATTAAGTTACTGTAATCAAAGATTTAAATGGGGAAATCTAATTGAATGTGAACCAAGTAGATTTCTTTCTGAAATTGACAATAAATACACGAATAAAAACTCTTTAGATCAACAACAACCTTCTCATATTGATAATACTTTATTAAGGCTAAGAAACTTTAAAAAAAGAAAGAACATATCAAAACTGAAATCATTTAAATCATCCTCTCAGAAAATTAAGATTAATATTAAAATTAATGATGTGGTTTTTCATGAAAGATTTGGAAAAGGTGAGGTTAAGCAAATTGAGGAAGATGGCGAAAATTCAAGAGCAACAATTAATTTTAATAATTCAGGAGAAAAAAAAGTTCTTCTAAAATTTGCAAAATTAAAGGTTATTAAATAAAAAAAGGGAACATAAAATGTCCCCTTTTCTCATATAAATTGTTAAAAATTAGTTTGTTGCTGCTTTCATTCCTTGTTCAATTAAATCATAAAATTGATCAAGTTTTGGAAGAACAACAATCCTTGTTCTTCTATTCTTGGCTCTACCATCTGATGTGTCATTATCCATGACAGGGATGTAAGAACTTCTACCAGCGGCAGTCATTCTTTCAGGTGGGACACCAAAATCATTTTGTAAAACTCTAACTACTGAAGTAGCTCTTTTAACACTTAAATCCCAGTTATCAAGAAGTATTTCATTTTGAATTGGAACGTTGTCAGTATGACCTTCAACCATAAATTCAATTTCTGGTTTATCTAAAACAACTTGAGCAACTTTTCCAAGAACTTCTTTTGCTCTGTCTGAAACATAATAGCTACCACTATTGAATAAAAGTTTATCTGAGATAGAGATAAATACTACTCCCTTTTCAACATTCACTTCAATATCGTTATCATTAATATCTATAAATGCACCCTTTAAGCTTGTTACTAAAGCCAAAGTAACTGAATCTCTTCTAGTAACTGCATCTTGCATTGTTCTGATAACCAGATCTTTTTCTTTGAGACTTTCTAAAGATTTTTCAAGGTTTTCTGCACCCTTTTGAGAAAGAGTAGTTAGATTACCCATATTATTTATTAAATCTTGGTTGTTTGCCTTTAAGAAAACAACTTGATCTTGAAGAGCTTTCATGTTAGCTTCAGCAGTTGCTTTTTCATCAAGACATGTATTTAGTTTTACTGTGGCAGAATTTAAAAGATTTAGGTTTTTTTGATTAGTTGCTTCAAGTTCAGCATATTTCTTCTGAGAAACACATGAAGACAATAAAACAATAAAACTCAATAGGAATAAAATGCTTTTTTTCATGATTTATATTTTTATCTAATTTATAAAATTAAAGAAAAGTTTCTGGTTAAAATTTTATTAAATTTTAGAAAAGATTTTTTTACTTCTAAAGAAATAATTGTAAAAAATTGATTTACAGTAGTAAAATTTATAATACTCATTGTTTGATTTAACTCGNTTTAATTTAAAAANATTAATTGTTAAATAAGAATATGCTCTAANTAAACCAAAAAAAACATTAAANCTTAAGGTTAATATTGAAAANACTAAAATCAATAAATCAGTTAAAAACCTTCCAAATAAAGAAATAAATAACATTCTCTTGGGAAGGTTCTTTACTAACATTATGATTGAATTTCTAAAATTCAAATAATATTTAAATGATGAGTTGTCATTAAGTGTTCCACCACCTAAGTGATAAACACTAGAGTTTCCAATAACAACAATTTTATTATTAATGTCTTTATTTTTCAACCTCCAGCATAANTCTATTTCTTCCATATGAGCAAAAAAAGATGAATCAAAACCATTAACTGATTCAAATGACTTTTTTCTTATTGCTAAGCAAGCTCCACTTGCCCAAAAAACCTCTCTAGTTGTTTGATAGCTTGTAGAGTTTTCTATGTGATTTAATATTCTTCCTCTACAAAAAGGAAATCCAAANAAATCAATGAAGCCGCCAGATGCACCAGCATAATCATAGAAATCTTTATTTGAGTAGTTAATTATTCTTGGTTGCGCTGCTATTATAGAAGAGTTTTTTTCAAAAACTTTAACAATNTTTTCAATAGATTTATTATCTAAAAAAGTTGCATCATTGTTTAAACAAATAAACAAATCTGAATCAATTTGTTTTAGTCCACTATTATATCCACCTGCATACCCATAATTCTCTTTGTTTCTTATAATTTTAACTTCCGGAAATTCTGTTTTTAAAAAAGAAATTGAATTATCAGATGAATTATTATCTACAACATAAATATCATATCCATTAGAATTCTTTATTAATTGAGGAATAAATTTTTTTAAAAGATTAATTCCATTAAAATTTAAAACTACAATTGATACTTTCATAGATCTAAGTAAANCGGAAGATGATTTATAACATCAACCTTTTCATTCAAGTTTTTTAAAAATAAATGATTAATTCCATTTGTAATCATTAAATAACTAGATTTTAAAAACTTATTATAAATCAAAATTTGATCAATTGCTTTTTCATTTAATTTAATGTTGAAAGATTTGCATTCAACAAGAATTGAACAATGTCCAGNTTTACTATAAACTACAATATCAAATCTTTTTTTTAGATTATTTATAATAAACTCTTTTTCAACGTTTATATGAGATAATGGAATCTTAAGCTCATTAATTAAATAGAAAACAGTATTTTGTCTAACCCATTCTTCTTTAGTTAGTATAATATACTTTTTTCTNACTATGTCAAAAATATATGATTTATTATCTTTATTTTTTATCTTAAAATTATAGGTTTTAAAATTTAATTTTTTCATGATAACAATATCAAATGTAGAACAATTTAAAGATGCCGTAATAACATTACAAAATAATATTTCGGACAATCTATTTATTATTAATTCTGAAGAAATATATTTTACTAATATTATAATTAAAATTTTTAAAGATAAAACTGATTTAGAGTTAAAATCTTTCAATGAAAATGTATTGTACGGTCATGAAACAAAATTTGAAAATTTACTTTTAAAAGCTAGTAATTTNCCAATNATGGGTGATATTCAATTTTTTTTAATCAGAGACTCAAACAATTTAATTAAAGANATCGAAAAGTATTCAAAGAATCTGTCTTNTATTCCAAAATCATCAGTTATTGTGTTNTTTATAAGTGATCCAAATTTTAGTAAAAAAAAACACATCATTGACTTTTTTAAAACTAATGGAAAAATTATAAATTTTAAAAAGATTTATGACAACCAATTATCTCCTTGGGTTAAATATATTTCAAATCAATATGGATTTGAACTAGACTATAAAACAACCCAACTTGTAACAGAATTAACTGGAAATAATTTAANTAAAATAAATAATGAATTTGAAAAGTTATGTTTTCACCATGGTGATTCAAAAGAAATAGATGAAAAAACTATTCTTAATCATTTTGGAATAAATAATGAGTACAATCTTTTCGAATTGCAAAATCAATATGGAAAAAGAAATTTAAATAAGGTTTTAAAAATATCTGAGTATTTTTCTAAAAATTCAAGTAAATATCCNATACAAATCGTATTGAGTAATTTGTATAATTATTATACTAAAATATTTCAAATACANTCTCTTAATAAATCAAATAANGCAGAAATTTCTCAAAAAATTGGNGTTAATGCCTTTTTTNTAAATGATTTTAAAAATGCTAGTATGAATATTAATATGAAAGAAACAGTTAAGGTTTTAGATATTATAAAAGGATATGACTTAAAATCTAAGGGTATTTCAACTANTACAGAGAATAATAGAATTTTAACTCAGCTTGCGTTAGAAATTTTAGGATAATCTTAATTTAAATTTACCAGGATTATATTCTTGCATGACTTTATACAGAGTCTCAAAAACATCATCAATTGACGGTTTAGTAAAATAATCNCCGTCAGAACCATATGGTGGTCTGTGCTCAACTGCTGTTAGAGTAATTGGTTTTGAATCTAAAAATTTATATCCATCATTTTCTTCCAATATTTTATTCATTATATAAGAACTTGCACCTCCAGGATAATCTTCATCGATAACAACAAGCTTATTTGTTCTTTTTAAACTCTTTACAATATCATTATCAATATCAAATGGAATAATAGATTGAATATCAATTAAATCAATGTTTATATCATGTTCTTTAAGTAAATCACATGCTTTATCTACAATTCTTAACGTAGANCCNTAGGAAACAACNGTAATATCTTCTCCTCTTCTTATATAATCAACTTTACCAATCTTTGGNCAAAAATCAGCATAGTTAATTGGTTCTTTTTCTTTTAAACGATATGCGTTTAAAGGTTCAATAACAATTGCAGGCTCATAGGACTTTAATAATGCATTATACATGCCAGCAGCTTTNACCATGTTTCTTGGAAGAAGTATTCTTACACCTCTAAGAGNATTAATAAGCATTCCAATTGGTGAGCCNGAGTGCCATATACCTTCTAATCTGTGACCTNTTGTTCTAATTATTANTGGAGCTAATTGTTTTCCAACACTTCTATACAACATTGTCGCTAAATCATCACTNAGGGTTTGAATAGCAAAAATTAAATAATCTAAATATTGAATTTCTGCAATAGGTCTAAAACCCCTAAGCGCTAATCCAATTCCTTCGCCAACAATTGATGCCTCTCTAATTCCTCTGTCATCAACCTTTTCTTTNCCATATTTATCTTGTAAACCTTCTAATCCTTNATTTACACCTCCTATTTTTCCTGAATCTTCTCCAAAAATTACGAGATTTTTATTTTGATTTAAAAGCTCATCAAAATTGTTTTTAATAATTAATCTTCCATCAATTAAATGTGAGTTTTCATTATACAAGGGCTTAATTTCTTCAACATTTTCAATTGAGTGATCATATTCATTATAAAGAAAAGAGCTATATAATGGTTGAGTATTTAATTTATAATCATTAATCCATTTAATTAATGAATCAACATTAGATAAATTATTTATTCTTAAGCATTTTCTTGAATANGATAAAACATCTTTTCTTGTAGGTTCTTTTATTCTTGAAAGTTCATTATATAGTTTTATTAATGAATTATTTTTTGAATNATCAATTAGTAGTTTCATAGATTTTAACAGAGAAATTCGTTCTTTCTTTATTTGGTTTTGAAATGAATCCCAAGCCAAAATCTTTTGCTCTTTAACAAATTTTNCAGCTTCATTTTCAATTAAAATCAACTCATCAATTGTTGCTANTCCATTATCTAATATCCATTTTCTCATCATTAGATTACANTCATACTTNCTCTCCCAATCTAATCTTTTCTTGTCTTTATACCTTTCATGTGACCCTGAGGTTGAATGTCCNATTGGTTGAGTTAACTCTGTGACATGTACTAAAACTGGAACATGNTTACTTCTACATATATTTGCTGCATGCTCATACGCTGCAATTAGTTTAGGATAATCCCATCCTTTAACTTTAATTATTTCATAGCCATTAAATTTTNCTTCATCTTTTTCAAACCCCTTTAAGGCATCTGATATACTTGATTTAGTTGTTTGATATGAATTATCAACCGAAATTCCATATTCATCATCCCAAACGCTTATTACCATAGGTACTTGATGAACACCAGCCGCATTAATAACTTCAAAGAATAAACCCTCGCTAGTACTTGCATTCCCTATGGTTCCCCAAGCAATTTCATTTCCATTTATTGAATGATTTTTAGAATCAAATTTTCCAGTTCTATATAATTTAGAAGCCATTGCTAAACCTAATAATCTTGGCANTTGACCACCAGTTGGAGAAATATCAGATGAAGAATTGTATTGTTTAGTAAGATCTCTAAAAGAACCATCTTTATTCACCGATCTTGTAGTAAAATGTGAACCCATTTGACGGCCACCTGACATAGGTTCTTCATCAAGATCTGTATTGGCATATAAAGCAGCAAATATTTCTTTAATGCTTAATTCATTAATAGCAAGCATAAATGTTTGATCTCTGTAATATCCAGATCTAAAATCTCCTTTTTCAAACACTTTAGCCATGGCTATTTGAGGAAGTTCTTTTCCATCACCAAAAATTCCAAACTTTGCTTTACCACTTAAAACTTCTTTTCTCCCAAGAAGACTTGCCTCACGGCTTATTAATATGGTACGATAATCATTTAAAACTTCTTTTTTAAAGGTGTCATATGTAATAGCTTTTGTAAGAAATTTTTCGCTCATAGAAAGTGCGAATTTACAAATTAATTTATCATTATATTAAAACCATCTTCTTGTAAAAAGATTAGATAAATTTTCAGGATCTAAAGAAAGAGTGAACCTTATATTATTTATATAATTATTTGACTTTAAGGNTATTTCATCAGAATTAATAANAGGGAAATAAAGTTCAAGNTAATTTTCAATTATGTTTAATCTTAAACCAAAATCATATCCTGTTGATAATTTCTTTTTTTTCTCCTTAAACAGTCCGTAATCCAAATAAGCTTCAAACCATTTCCATAAGGTTATACCAGAACTAGCAACAAAAATAAAATCATCTACACTCTGCTGTTTAATTTTTGACTTGAATGCTCCTTCGTATTTTACATATTGTTGAGAATAAAAACCTTCTGACTCAGATCTTCCAATAAGATTGTTAGAAAACAAATAATCATTTGATGAGTGTATCTTGAAATCATAGTTGTTGTTTATAGTATTATTTTTTAAAAATTTTCCAACAAATAATCTAAAATTAAATTGTCTAAACTCATTGAAATAATTTCTGTAAGAAAATGTAATCGAGTTTTTTATAAAGTTATTGTTGATTTGAAAATCATATATAAAAGAATATGAGTTTTTTGCTCCTGGATTTGAATTAATGAATGAAAAATTTGTAATTCNGTATTTATCATTTTTATTGTTTTCAATTTCCTTNTTAATNTTNATATGTCTAAGAACAAAATATTTTCTAAAGTTTGATCTTAAGTCCTCGTCTTTAATTGAATATAATATTGATGGAGATATTCTTATGTAATTAAAATCATCCTCGTAGTTAAACTTNGAAATAGACATAAAATAATTAATGGTATTGGTTTTNTTAANGATATCTCTNNAATTAAGACTAGTCAATCCAGAAATCGATTTTGATTTTGATGAANATTGAGGAGAAATGAAATAAGTNAGATTTTTCTTTAATGGGGATTGATTTGTTAAAGTTANNCCNGGAAGTATTCCATCATATAAATTATAAGAAACTAAAGGTCTGTAAAAAATTTGATTTGTTTTATAACTTTCAACATCTGAAAATAAAGTGAGTTTCAATTTNTTTAAATCATTTTTATACAAATGATTGTTTTTATANTTNTTTTCATTTAAAATGAAATTTGGATTTACCACTATGTTTTGTGTTTTAAGTCCAATTGAATCTTCATATTTATTTTTAAAAACAACCCAATGTATACTGTCATAATCAATTAATTGTTTTTTAATAGGTACCGGAATCTTGTTAATAAAAGTAAAAGAGTTTTTTAAGCTATATCTATTAGATCCTATTNTTTCAATTTTAAAATCAAAAGCCTTATTTGTTTCTAAAAGATCTTCAAAAAACCATGTTATNTTTTTTTTTGTGTTNGTTTTTAAAATATNNTCAATNCTTTTCTCATTTTTAAAAGNAGAGNTGAAAATTTTTTCTAATGAATTTTTAAATGANTCATTTCCTATAAAACTTTTTAAATACTTCAAATTAAAATAGGATAAATAGGGTGTGTTTAATTTATAATTAAATCTGGTTAACTTATCACTTGATAGAGATAACTTTTGTTCAATATTNCGTGAAGAAACAAATTGATTAATTATTTTATATTGATCTAGNAAACTNTAATTAGCAATATTATGTTTTTTTAAAAGAAAAAAATTAGAGTATTTACCCAGTAATTTTAAATCATTGTAGTGATTAGAAATATATTCATTGAGATAAAATATTTCAATGCCTGAGAAAAACCAATAATTAGTTCTTTTGTTAAAGTTTATAGATTGATAAAGGTTTTTTGAAATTAATAATTTAACAATATTTAATTCTTTTAATATTTCATTATCAATTGGAGAAATAAATGAGGGCACTTCACTGTATGGATAAATAGAATAATTATTAAAATCCTCCTTGTTAATTACTACTTTTTTTAATGGTGTTTTAAATTTTGAATTAATAAAATCATTAATTCTTTCTAAAACATCATTATTATTTATTTTAATATTATCAGAATCACTGAATATTAAATAATTAGAAAAATCATTTGATTTAAAATAATTGTCTGAGTCAAATACTATTTGTAAATCTTTTGAGTTATATAGATGAAAATTATCATATAAGTTATTTGAATCTTTATAATCAGCATTAGTTATTATATTAAAATTTTTATTTTTTTCTATACTAATTTTAAAATTTGAATTATATACAAATTGATCATCAAGATTAAGGTTTGAAAATTTTGTGCTATTATCATTGTAAAAAGGAACTATTCTTAATATTGAATTTTTTAAATAGTAAAATTTGTTTTTATAATTACCATTATTTGTAATTGAATATTTTGGTAAATAAATATCATAATAAGCAAATATTTCTATCTCTGTTTCTTGCGATTTATCTTCTAAAAAAAGTTTTATAACATCAACACTTTCATCTAATCTAATCCATGAAACAACTTTATTATTAATTTTAATCTCTTTAATATCAGTACGACCAATAAGACTTGATTTTGGTTTCAATAATGATGAGTCATATTCTGAATATAGTTTTTTTGATAGAGGCGTATCATAAGAGGAATAGGAATTATTCCAGTCATAAACATATAAATTATTATCTCCTTTTAAATAAGATTTTTCAATGGTGATAGAGTGTTTAACAACAAATTTATTTTCCATTGAATTAAAAGATATTTGAATTTCATGATTTGTTTGTGAGGACAATTCAAATATTAAAATGAAAAAAAAAAGAAATAAAGTAAGTTTCTTCACGTTAGAAGTTAGGGGAGTAGTCTTGACTTGAATAAAAATCATCAATTATAGAAATAACTTCGTTTGGTTTATCTGCAATTTTAAAAATAAACATGTCTTCTTCAGAAATATTTTCAAATTTTTCTAACACTACCTTATTAAGCCAATTTAAACAATCATTCCAAAATTCAGAGCCATACAATATGACAGGTATCTTTTCAATTTTATTTGTTTGAATTAATGTTAAAGCTTCAAAAAGCTCATCAAAAGTTCCAAATCCACCTGGCATAACAACAAAGGCTTGTGCATATTTAACAAACATGACTTTTCTAACAAAAAAATAATCAAAATCAATAGATTTATCTTTATCAATAAACTCATTTGGTTCGTTTTCAAAGGGAAGTTTTATATTTAAACCAACAGAAATTCCATTAGCTTTCTTAGCCCCTTTATTTGCGGCTTCCATTATTCCAGGTCCACCTCCGGTAATAACACCTAAACCTTTCGAAACAATTAGTTCAGAAATTTTAATAGTTTCTTTGTAATAATAGTTGTCAGGTTTTGTACGAGCAGATCCAAATATTGAAATACATGGACCTATTTCAGAAAGTCTTTCGTAACCCTCAACTAGCTCTCCCATAACTTTAAAGACTGACCATGAGTCATGAGATCTTTTTTTAAACCATTCTTGACTATTCACTACTTAAATTTAACTCCTTTTTTATAAAACGACCTGTAATGGAATTTTTATTTTTGATAAATTCATTAAATGAACCTTGATATGTAATTGTTCCTCCCTCTTCGCCACCCTTAGGACCAAGTTCAATAATATAATCAACCACTTTTAACATATCTATATTATGTTCGATTATTATAATTGTATTTCCTTTACTGGATAATTTATAAATTATTTCCAGAAGAAGTTTTATATCTTCAAAATGTAGCCCTGTAGTTGGCTCATCAAAAATAAATATTGTTTTACCGGTATCTTTTTTAGATAATTCGGTTGCTAATTTTATTCTTTGCGCCTCACCACCTGATAATGTTGTTGATGACTGACCTAAAGAAATATATCCAAGCCCCACATCAATTAAAGTGTTTAACTTTCTAATAATTTTAGGGTAATTTTCAAATAGTAAAGCTGCTTCTCTTATGGTCATATTTAATATTTCTGAAATACTTTTACCTTTAAATTTTACCATTAAAGTTTCCGTATTAAATCTTTTTCCATTACAGTCATCACATTCAACATAAATATCAGGTAAAAAATTCATTTCAATCTTTTTCATTCCAGCTCCCATACATTCCTCACATCTTCCTCCTTTAACATTAAAGCTAAATCTTCCAGGTTTATATCCTCTAATTGTTGACTCAGGTAAATTTGAAAACAATTCCCTTATATCATTATATATTCCTGTATATGTTGCTGGATTACTTCTTGCTGTTTTACCAATAGGAGATTGGTTAATTTGTATCACTTTATCAATTAGATTGATGCCTTCAACACTTTTATATTGTAAAGGAATTTTATTTCCATTATATATTTTTTTATTTAAAATTGGATATAATGTTTCATTTATCAATGTAGATTTACCACTTCCTGAAACACCACACACACCAGTAATTGATCCAATTGGAATTTTTACATCAATATTTTTTAAATTATTTCCAGAACAACCAACTAATTTTATAAAATTGTTAAATTCAATATTTGATTTATTTGATCTTAAAATATTTTCTTGACCATTAAGATATTTTGCTGTAAGAGTTGAAGACTTAGTTATATTTTCTGATTTATCATTAAAAACAATATTTCCGCCATTTTTTCCTGCACCAGGTCCAATATCAACAATGAAATCAGATTTTAACATAATGTCTTTATCATGTTCTACTACTATAATTGTATTTCCAATATCTCTAAGTTTTTTTAACGAATTGATTAGTTTATTATTGTCAATTTGGTGTAATCCTATGGAAGGTTCATCTAAAATGTATAAAACATCTTGTAATTGCGATCCTATTTGCGTTGCTAATCTTATTCTTTGAGATTCACCCCCGGAAAGTGTTTTTGTTTCTCTATTAAGAGTTAAATAATCTAAACCAACATCTAAAATAAAATTAATTCTTTTTGAAATTTCTTTTATGATCTGTTTAGATATTGCTAATTTTTTTGAGTCTAGTTTTTTATCAA
>NZOB01000061.1 GCA_002693085.1 Flavobacteriaceae bacterium
ACAGGGTAATTATAAAATTTCTCAATACCTAGAACAAGCTTATAAATCATCTTTAACTAACCAATTTGAAAAGGACTTCATTGAGACTGATAGAAAGGTTAATTTATTGTTTTCAGCGCTTGAGGGAGAAATTTTGAAAATTTTTCCAGTTCCAAACGATTTAAACAATAGGTGGATTTCAACTTCTGAAGTTCCTTCGGAAAACTATGAGACAGTTGATGCTCTTTTTGCAACCAATATAATACCACTCTATATAAAAGAGTTAGATAACTCAATTGCATCAAATAATTATGAAAATGCTGAGAAAATATTAGAAAGTATAAAAGGATTTCAAGTTAAATATGGAAAGGAAATACTACCCTCTGAAGATAAGATCAAAGCCGAAATTCTCTACAACAAATATGATGTATTTAAAAACTTGTTTTTGTACTATTTCCTAGCATGTTTAGTCTTCTTTTTGTTTATAATTTTTCAAATTTTCACGACAAGCAATAAAATCAATCGTGTATTTAAATATTTATTTAAAGGTTTTAGATCAATAATTTTTGTATTGTTTATTGTTCATACTTTCGGATTAATTGCAAGAGGCTACATCTCCGGTCATGCACCATGGAGTGATGCTTATGAATCTATGATTTATGTTGCTTGGGCTACAATGGGAATTGGTTTATTATTTGCCAGAAAGTCTGACCTAACTTTAGCTTCAACATCTTTTGTTACTTCAATGATTTTAATGATTGCTCATTGGAATTGGATGGATCCTTCAATAGCTAATCTTGTCCCTGTGCTGGATAGTTATTGGTTAATGATACATGTTTCTGTTATCGTTGGTAGTTATGGTCCGTTTACTCTTGCAATGATATTAGGAATTGTTGCATTAATTCTTATGATTTTAGCAACTAAATCAAATTCGTCGATTATTAAAAATAAGCTTGCTGAAATAACAATTATTAATGAATTAGCAATAACTATCGGACTTATAATGTTAACCATTGGAAATTTTTTAGGTGGAATGTGGGCTAATGAGAGTTGGGGTAGATATTGGGGTTGGGATCCAAAAGAAACATGGGCACTTATTAGTATTCTTATTTATGCTTTTGTTTTGCACATGAGATTAATTCCCAAAATGAGAGGGCAATGGTTATTTAATTTAATGTCAATTATTGCTTTTGCAAGTATTGTAATGACTTATTTTGGTGTTAATTTTTATTTAGTTGGCCTACATTCATATGCAAGTGGTGATAAGGTGATTACACCAAACTTTGTTTATTATTCAATTCTTTTTGTCTTTGTATTAGGATTAATTTCAAAGTTTAAATACAACAAGTTTTTAGTTAAATAAAAAGGGAATAATATTTGTTTATTACTTTTAAGTATTGAAATGAAGAAATTTTTAGTCTTATTATTGGTTTTATTTGTTAGTAATTCTTTTTCTCAAGTAGAAAACAGTACTAGAAAAATTGACATTAAACCTCCTAAGACTTCAGTTAATATTCCTCCGGTAATAAATAAGAATCCTAATTCTTTCACATTTAAAAAGATTGAAAAGAAAAAAGATGAAAAAGGTTTTATGATTGCTGATAATGAGTATTTCTTAAATCCTGGTGACACATATCTAAAAAGACTGAATAAGGAAAAAGAAAAGAATCCAAATAATTATACTGGTGATGCCTATCTAGGAGATGTAAAGACTATTTCAGAAACTGCTAATATTGTATGTAGAGATTTTGAATATGTTGATGGTGATAGGGTTTCGATAATGGTAAATGACGAAATTGTTGTTCAAAACCTAACACTTAATTATTCTTTTAGAGGCATCAACCTAAAATTAAAGGAGGGTTTTAATAAAATTGACTTTATAGCGTTAAATCAAGGTGATTCTGGCCCAAACACTGCTGAGCTAAGGATTTACGATGATAATGATGTTTTAATTTCTTCAAATCAATGGAACCTAGCCACTGGTGCCAAAGCGACTCTAATAATAGTTAAGCAATAATTAAAATTCAGCAAACTGTATTTTGATTACTATATTTAATTATTGAATTCAATAATTAGTAAATACAGAAGTTTTCTTTTTCAAACGAAAAACCTAAAATTTGATTCATATTCAAAACTTCATAACTGGAGTATTAATTATCAGTTAGAATTTTGGACAAGTATTATTGATTTTTTTAAAATTAGATTTTCTAAACAAACTAGAGAGTTTCATTTAGATAATGATAAATTCTATAATTCTCAATGGTTTTATGATTCAACATTAAGTTATTCGGAAAATATTTTTAATTCATACTCTGATGAAATACCTGCTATTAAATATCAAAGTGAAGAAAAAGACCTTGTTTCGATTTCATGGAATGCACTAAAAGCTAAAACTTTAGAGTTTCAAAAAATATTGTTGAGTAATAATATAAAAAAAGGAGATATAGTTGTTGCATATTGTGGTAATTCACCTGAAACTATTGCTGCTTTTTTAGCTACAAATTCTTTAGGTGCTATTTGGTCGTCTTGTTCTNCAGACTTTGGATATGATGCTGTTAACGAAAGATTTGAAATTATTAAACCCAAGCTTATATTTTTTCATTCTTCATATTCCTATAATGGTAAATTATTCTCTCTACAGTCAAAAGTTGATAGAATTATTAAAAATATTGATTCAATTAAACGTTCAATTGATTTAAATCTTCATAAAAATTTTAATGAAACAAATAATAGTGTTCAACTAAAATTTAGNAGCGTAGATTTTAACCATCCTATTTGGATATTATTTTCATCTGGAACAACAGGTAAGCCTAAAGCAATAGCTCATCGAACTGGCGGAATTATTTTAGAGCATTTTAAAGCTTTAGGTATTCATCAAAATGTTAAGAAAGGAGATAATTATTTTTGGTATTCAACTACTGGATGGATGATGTGGAATTATTCCTTAAGTAGTTTAATGTTAGGAGCAACATTATCTGTATTTAATGGTTCTCCAAACTATCCTAATTCTACTGTATTATGGGATTTTGCAAAAAAATCTAAAATTGATCATTTCGGACATGGTGCTGTTTTTTTTCAATCTCANGTGNATAANAATTCTAAAAAAATAANTGATTTAAAATTTAAATCTATAGGATCTACAGGATCTCCTTTATATNAAGAAACGAACATAAAACTTAATAAGTTGTTTCCTGAAACNGAGATAATTTCTTTGAGTGGTGGAACTGATGTGTGTAGTGCTTTTATTGGAGGCAACTCTGAAATGAATCAAGTGCCTGGTCAAATTAGATGTAAAATGCTTGGAGCACCTGTAGAGGTTTATGATGAAAAAGGAAATAAAGTAGAGGAGAAGGTAGGTGAATTAGTTTTAACCAAACCATTTATAACTATGCCTATATATCTTTGGGATGATCATGATTTTAATAAATATTTAAAAAGTTACTTTTCTAAATATCAGAATATTTGGAATCATGGTGATTGGGTAACAGAGAAAAATAATGGTGGATTTATTGTCCATGGTAGATCAGACTCAACATTAAACAGGTTTGGTGTCAGAATTGGATCTTCTGAAATTTATAGTTTAATTGAAAAGAATGAAAACATAGAAGATTCTTTGATTATTCATTTAGACTCAATTGAAAATGATTTACTTATTTTATTTATAGTTACTAGAGATAAATTTGATTCTAATCAAATCAAAAAACATATTAAAGATAATAGATCTCCACGTCACGTACCTGATAAAATTTATTGTTGCCCAGCAATTCCTTATACAATTAGTGGAAAAAAATTGGAAGTTCCAATTAAAAAAATTTTAAACGGTGAAAACCCAAAGAATGTATTAAGCTTGGACTCATTAAAAAATCCTGAATCTATTGAATGGTTTATTAATTTTAGAAAAAAAGAACTTAATATTATTTAAAATTGTTAAGAAGCTTTGATTGTTCTTCAATTGAATTAATAAATTCTTCCTTCAAATTTGAAACTAATTCTTCAACACTTGGACAATTATCTATACTTGTGACTCCTTGACCTGCAGACCAGATGGTTTTCCATGCTTTTGCCTCTGCTTGGGCTGCATCAAGTTCTTCACCAAAGTCTATTTTTTTTGATTTATTCCACATATCTTCTGTAATACCCATTGCCTCAAGGCTAGGTCTTAAAAAATTTGCATTTACACCAGAAACTGCAGCAGTGTAAACAATATCATTCGCAGTTGAATCAATAATCATTTTTTTATAATCTTCATCAGCTAAGCTTTCTTTAGTATTTATAAATCTAGTGCCCATGTAAGCTAAATCTGCACCCATTTGCATAGCTGATGCTATATCTTGACCTGAACTTATACATCCAGATAATAATATAGTTTTCTTGAAGAAGCTTCTAACCTCTGAGATTAACGAAATAGGATTTAGTGTNCCACCATGTCCACCTGCACCNGCTGAAACTACAATCATTCCATCTACACCTGCNTCTGCAGCTTTTTCAGCATGCCTTTTCTTAATTATATCATGATACACTAATCCGCCGTATGAATGAACAGCACCAACAAGTTGAGAAACAGCTCCAAGNGATGTGATAATGATTGGAACTTTATGTTTTACACATATCATCAAATCATCTTTTACTCTTGGNTTGGTATTGTGAACGATTAGGTTGACTCCAAAAGGAGCTGCTTTCTTCCCTGTTTCTTTTTCAAACTCATCTAACTCCTTTTTTATTTGAATAACCCATTCCTCAAAACCTTCNGTTGTTCTTTGATTTAATGCAGGGAACGTCCCTACAATTCCATTTTTACAACATTCAACAACTAGTTTAGGACCTGAAATTAAAAACATTGGAGCTGCAACAGCTGGAATTTTTAAGTCGGAAAAAAAATCTGGTTTACTCATCAATTATATTTTTAATATCAATTTACCTATTTTTTCTCCGTTGAACAACTTTAGNAATATATCATGAAAATTTTCTATTCCCTCATATATATCCTCATTAGCAATTAATTCACCATTCAACATCCAGTCTCTCATTTCTTTTTGAGCAGAAGCATAATCTTTTGCATAATCAAAAACAACCATACCTTTCATTGNAGCTCTGTTAACTAACAAAGAAAGGTAATTGCTTGGACCAACAGGTTTTTGATTGTACTGTGAAATTGCCCCACATATTACTATTCTAGCACCTCGTGAAATAAATATCATCATTTGATTTAAAAGTGTACCGCCTACGTTGTCAAAATAAACATCAACTCCATCTATACATGCATTTCTTAAATTATTAAAGAAATTTTCATTTTTGTAATCTAAACACTCATCAAATTTTAAAGTGTTTTTTACGTAGTCACATTTCTTTGATCCACCTGCTATTCCGATAACTTTACAACCTTTTATTCTGGCTATTTGGCCAACAACACTACCAACAGCACCTGCAGCTGCTGAAACAACTACTGTATCACCTTTTTTTATACTTCCTTCTTTTAAAATTCCAAAATATGCAGTAAAGCCTGGCATCCCTAGTACNCCTAAATATGATTGCTTNTTAATCTTATTATCATGAATGATTTGATAATCTTTACCCTCAGAAATTGTATATTCTTGAACGCCTCCCCATCCACTTACATAATCTCCAACTTTAAATCTTTCATTATTTGATTCAATTACTTTTCCAACAGTACCAGCTCNCATTACATCACCTATTTGTACAGGTGGAATATATGATTTACCTTCATTTAACCAGCCTCTCATTGCAGGATCTAATGAAATGAATTCATTTTTAACTAATAATTGGTTTTTATCTAATTTAAGATCAAAGTTTTCTTCTTTGAATGACCAAATATCTTTAGNNGGTAATCCTACAGGTCTTTCTAATAATCTTACAGTTCTATTATTTATTTCCATTTTGGTAATCTTTTTTCTTTAAATGCTTTNACTCCTTCAATAACATCATCTGATTTTTTTAATTCATCCAATGCATTATTTAATTTCTTNATNANATTATCTTTAATNTAAATCTCTTCAAAAACTTTAAGAGCCTTTTTTATTGCGTTGGGAGATCCTAAAGAAATTTCATCAATAATATGTCTTAATTTANTTTCTATTTCNTCATTATTACATACTTCTTGAACNAGGTTTAACTCTTTACATTCATTGGAATNGATTGAGTATCCTCTTATACACCAATCTAGTGCTTTTTTTTCAGGGATAATTCTAAAAAGAGAATCCATAACTTGATAAGGNAATAAACCTCTTTTTACTTCTGGTAGAGTCATTTTTATATTTGGAGTACATATTACATAATTAACACATGAAACTATCAAAACTCCTCCAGCATGAACGTCTCCATCAATAACTGCAATNTTTGGCTTATGAAGTTTATTAAATATATCAGCAAGAAAAATTTTCCCATCACTTAATTCTTTTAAATCTAGACCNGCACAAAANGTATCACCAGNGCTTTTGTAAATTACTGCTCGAATTTTATCTGTGTGATTAGCATAATCTGAACAAATAGCCAGCTCTTTTATCATTTTTGGATTTAGAGCATTTTTTTTCTCTGGTCTATTTAATATTATTTCTAAATAATTATNATGAATCTTTACTTTTAAGAATTCAAATTCATCAGACGAAAAATTTTCAATATTATTTTCTTTAACCAACATAATTACAACCTGAATGTACCATAGGATTTAGATCCTTTAATTTTTTCTTTACATATAATGTCTAGACAAAAACTAAGATAAAATCTTGTATCCCTTGGATCAATTACTCCATCATCCATTATTTCAGATGTAGTGTGCCAGACACTAGCTTTTTCTTCNGCTAGGATAATTAAATCTTTTTTGTCTTTATTTAATTTTCTTTTGTCAATTTTTTTATTTGAATTTTTAGCTGCATTTAGTTTAATTATTTCCATAACACCAGCTAATTGTTCTGCACCCATAACACCTGATTTTACATTTGGATAAGTAAAAAGAAATCTNGGNTCAAANGATCTTCCACACATTGCATAGTTTCCAGCTCCATAAGAGTTTCCTACAATTAAAGTAATATGTGGAACCTCACTACCTGCAACGGCGTGAATTAATTGGGCACCGTGATTAACCATTCCATTTTGCTCATGTCTTTTTCCTACCATAAATCCTGTAGTNTTATGAACAAATAGTATCGGAATATTATTTTTATTAGCTAGTTGAATAAATTGAGTGGCTTTTTTTGCTGACTCACTAAAAATCACACCATTACTAGCAATAATCCCAATTTGATGATTATTAATTTTTGCCCATCCACATTTCATGGTCACTCCATACTTTTCCTTAAACTCATAAAATTCAGAGTTATCAACAAATCTTACTATAAGATCTCTTATGTCAAAAGGGTTTTTTAAATTATCAGGAATAATACCAAGTATATCTTCTTTTTTATATAATGGTGGATTAGAGTCTTTAGAGTGAGTTTTGTCTTTATCATTAACATTAATTTCGACAATCTTTCTAGCCATTTTAATAGCATCATCTTCATTTTCAGCTAAAAAATCAGAAACACCTGAAATTGTACTATGCATTTGTGCTCCACCTAATTCTTCATCTGTTGATTCTTCATTTGTTGCCATTTTCACTAGGGGAGGACCTGCTAAAAAAACTTTAGCCTGACCCTTTTGCATTACGGTGTAATCTGACATGCCAGGTACATATGCTCCACCTGCTGTTGCATTCCCAAAAACTACAGAAATTGTCAAGATACCTTCCTTACTTCTTCTAGACATTTCCTTAAACATAGCACCATAATTATTAAATACTCTGTCTTGATCAGGAAGATTTGCGCCTCCACTTTCAACAAGATTAATAGTAGTAAGTTTATTTTCCTTAGCAATTTGAGATAGCCTTAAATTTTTAAGGCTAGTTGCATAATCAACAGCGCCACCTTTTTTAGTACCAATGTTAGAATTAATAATACAAGGCTTATTTGAAACATAACCAATACCAGCAACAGTNGTTCCTCCAGGACCAAAACCTCCTTCATGTTTTAGACCAGCTAGAGGCATCAATTCCATAAAATCACTGTTTTTATCAATTATTTTAGCAATTCTTTCACGAGCAAGAGACTTACCTCTTTCCTTAGCCTTTTTAAGTGCACTTTCATTTCCTTGAACCTTACTTAGTTCAAGATTTGACTCAAGTTTTTCGATCAGATTTAGCATCCCATCTTTGTTGAGTTTAAAAGATGCACTTTTTTCATTAATAGTTGATTTAAACTTTTTCATTTTGAAATGGCTTACTAAGATAATCATTTATTACAGTAAATAATTGTGATAAAATCTTAATAAAATCATCTCAAAAATAAATTGTTATATTTATCGATTATGGAAAATAAACACTACGACTTTCCTTTTTACAAGTGGGAAAAAGAAAAAGCAAATGACCCCTTTTTAAGACAGCCATTTGGCGATAATTGGGAGGAGTATACATGGTCTGAAGTTGGTATTATGGCAAGAAAAATTGCTTCTGCAATAGAGTCCTATAACTTACCTCCTAAATCACATATTGGATTAATTTCTAAAAACTGTAGAGAATGGATTATTGCTGATTTAGCAATTATGATGTCAGGGCATATTTCTGTACCCTTTTTTCCGACACTTAAGTCTTATGAACTTGAAAAATTAATTGATTTTGGTGAAGTTAAATTAATGTTTGCCGGTAAGCTTGAGAATTGGGAGGAACAAAGCAAAGGAGTTAAAAATATTCCAATAATATCTTTTCCATTATATGAGAATCATTCTCCAATCCCTAACTCAGTTAATTGGAATGATTTGCTAAATAAGTTTCAACCAAAGACTGAAAATTATTATCCTGAAATGGATGATATATGGACAATTATTTTTACATCAGGAACTACAGGTGATCCCAAAGGAGCAGTTTTAGATTATAAAACTGTTTATTTGACTAAAATAATTATTGAAAGTGAAGTTAATCCGCTTAAGGTGGATAGAGATGGAAATAATAGTTTTATCTCATATATGCCACTCAATCATATTTTTGAGAGAGTAGTAATTGAGTTTTCATGTTTACGCTATGGTGGGACTATTTCTTTTGTTGAATCACTTGAATCTTTTGGTAAAAACCTCTCTGATGTACAGCCAACAACTTTTGCTGGTGTTCCTAGAATTTATAATAAGTTCAAGGAAAAAGTTTTAGAGAAAATGCCTCAAAAAAAATTAGATTTATTTCTAAAAATTCCAATTTTATCATCAATTGTAAAGAAAAAGATTAAAAAATCATTAGGATGGACAAATGCTAAAGCTATACTTAGTGGTGCTGCTTTTTTACCTCAAGCATTAATAGATTGGTATCAAAAACTAGATGTTTATATACTTAATGGTTATGGTATGACAGAGAACTGTTGTGTTTGTTCATATTTAGATACTAAGAAAACAGATGGTGTTGGATCTGTGGGAGTTCCATGGGATGCTGTTGAAGTAAAAATTGATGAAGAAGGTGCAATATGGAACAAAAGTCCATACTTATTAAGGGAATATTACAAAAATAAAGAACTCACTGACGAAGTACTTAAAGATGGTTGGTTCAACACAGGTGATAAAGGTTATGTTGATAACGATGGTTATTTATTTATCACAGGAAGAGTTAAAGATATTTTTAAGACTTCAAAAGGAAAATACATAGAACCATCTGTTATGGAAGCTGAATTTGAAAAAGCAAACCTATTTCAACAGATATGTATTGTTGGTTTAGGTCTTCCTCAACCAATATTACTTGGTGTACCAAATGATTTGTCAAAATCAAATAAAGAGAAAACCTCAGAAAAAATGAATTCTTTTCTAGAAAAAGTTAATTCTACTTTNGATGGNTATAANAAAATTAAGAAGGTAGTTTTTGTAAGAGATGAGTGGACACCAGANAATAATCTTACNACTCCAACTTTAAAGATNAAGAGAGCTAAAATTGANGAAGAATTTTCAAAAAATTACGAATCTTGGTACAATTCCTCAGAAACGATTATTTGGCAATAATTAATTTACAGAGAAAGCAAAAATTATAATATTTTTAATTTTCTCATAAAATATTGCTAAATTACACCCAAATTTAAGCAACTATGAAAAATTACAATTATCTGATTTTGCTGTTTGTTTTATTGTTATCATTCAATTTAACTGCTCAGCAAAACAGTGAAGAAGTCACTGCTGCCTCAAGAACAGCTGAAAAACTTANCGAAGCNAGTAACTCTACAACTATTATTTCAGAAAAGGAAATTTCAAGTAAAAAGTCCTTTAATGTATTAAGTTTGTTGGAAGGCACTGTAGGTGTTAATGTCTCTAGACAAGGTGTTAATAGTTTCAATGTTTCTCTTAGAGAAGGTGTTGATGTTTTTTCTACTAGAACCGTTTTACTNTCAGATGGTAGAGAATTAAACACATATGGTTTAAACTTTTTTGATGCATCCGCTTCAACATTATCTGGACTTGATATTGCCAGAGTTGAGGTTGTAAGAGGTTCTTCTTCTNCNGTCTACNGACTTGGAGCAAGTTCAGGTGTTATTAGTTTTACCACTAAAAATCCATTTGATTATGCTGGAACTACAATTCAGGTTTCAAGTGGAGGGATTACAAAATTTGGTGGTTCTATCTTAGCTGGAAGTGCTAAAAATGTTCAATCAAACTGGAATCTTTTAGATGTAAACTTTAGACACGCTGATCACAATGAAGATAAAAGCTTTGGTTATAAGATCAATGCAAGATATTCTGAAAACTCAGATTGGCTTGTAGGTGATCAAACATCACAAACTATAGGTGGTGAATTACCAGTTATGCACTCTTTCAATTTTGATACTTCTTTATATTTTAAAGGTGAAGACTATGATGTAACAACTACATTTGGATTAAACGATACCGAAAATATTTCGAGAAGAAAAATGTGGGGTGAAGAAAAAAGAGGAGTTTCAAGTAAGTTTTTTAATGTTAAAGTAAATTCTGGAAATTTTCATGCTCAATATAATTATGTACAAAACGATACAAAAGAAAACTATAACTATTGGATAGGAGCAGATCATGGAATTGATAGCCAACAATCTCACTTTCAACTTGGATATGAATTATCATTACCAAGTCTTAGTACAGAGTTAAATTTCGGAGCAGACAATAGATTAATAAAATTTGATACTGGAGGAAAAGTATTTGGTAGCTACGAAGACGAAGATGATTTTAGAACAGTTGGTGCATTTGTATCATCAAAGACAAAATTATTTGATAATGTTGATATTCTTTTTCAAGGAAGATACGATCATTTTAACGTAATAAACGAAGGAGCATTTTCACCTAAGGGTGTAATTTTCGTAAAAGACAATACAGGTGGAACAC
>NZOB01000062.1 GCA_002693085.1 Flavobacteriaceae bacterium
GGTGTTCGTCCAGCAATTAACGTAGGAATTTCAGTTTCAAGAGTTGGGGGATCAGCTCAGATTAAGTCAATGAAAAAAGTAGCAGGAACATTAAAGCTTGATCAGGCTCAGTTTAGAGAACTTCAAGCTTTTGCCAAGTTCGGATCAGACTTAGATCCTGTGACTTTGGGTGTTATTCAAAAAGGGATGCGTAACGTTGAAATATTAAAGCAAGCTCAAAACGATCCTTTTACTGTTGAAGATCAGGTTGCAATTATTTATTTAGGATCAAAAAACTTATTAAAAGCTGTTCCGGTGGACAAAGTTAAAGAGTTTGAAAAGAAGTTTTTAGAGCTAATGAATTTAAAACACAGAAAAACTCTTGATTTAATAAAAGAAGGAAAATTAACAGATGATGTAATTGCTACTTTAGAAAAAGTCGGCGCTGAAATAAGCTCATCATACGAATAATTTATGGCAAACCTTAAAGAAATAAGAAATAGAATTTCATCTGTAACTTCAACCATGAAGATTACGAGTGCAATGAAAATGGTTTCTGCAGCTAAGCTTAAAAAAGCTCAAGACGCTATTACGGCTATGAGACCTTATTCAGAGAAATTAACCGAACTGATGTCAAGTTTTTCTCAAATTATTTCTTCTTCAAGCATTTCTTATTTATCTGAGTCTAGATTAGTGAAAAATGTTCTTGTAGTTTCTATTTCATCTAATAAAGGTCTTTGCGGAGCATTCAATTCTAATGTGATTAAACAATCACTTTCATTAAAAAATTCTGAAAAGTTTTCCGGCGCTAATTTTAGTTATTTAGTTATTGGTAAAAAAGCAAACGATGTTCTTTCTAAGACTGAGAATATAATTGAAAATTATAGTTCTATATATGATAATTTAACTTATGAAGAGTCTTCAAAAATAACAGAAAAAATTATAGAAGAATTTAGTTCTGGTAAGTTTGATCATGTTGAGATTGTCTTCAATAGCTTTAAAAATGCTGCTAATCAAATAATTAAAACTGAACAGTTTTTGCCAATAGTTAGCCCAGATGAGTCTGAGCCACTTTCAGATTATATATTTGAGCCTTCAATGGAGCAAATTGTTTCGGAGCTTGTTCCAAAATCATTGAAGATTCAACTATTTAAATCAATAAGAGATTCATTTGCGGGAGAACATGGAGCAAGAATGACTGCCATGCACAAGGCAACTGATAATGCAACTGAGCTTAAAGATGATTTAGTTTTAACTTATAATAAAGCTAGACAAGCTGCAATTACAAATGAAATTTTAGAAATAGTTTCAGGTGCTGAGGCTTTAAAAGGATAATTTAACTTCATGAAAGTTAAAATTATTAATAAATCAAATAACCCAACTCCTTCCTACGAGACTTCACTTTCAGCTGGAATGGATTTACGTGCTTATGTTGAAGGACCAATTACTTTAAATCCTGGAGAAAGAAAGTTAATAAAAACAGGCTTACACATCGAGTTGCCTGAGGGCTATGAAGCACAAGTAAGGCCAAGAAGTGGTTTGGCTTTTAAAAAAGGAATTACTGTTTTAAATTCTCCTGGTACTATTGATGCTGACTATAGAGGAGATGTAGGGGTCATTTTAATTAATCATTCAAACGAAGAATTTGTTGTCAACAGCGGAGACAGAATAGCTCAGCTAGTAATATCAAAATTTGAAAAAGTAGACTGGGAAACCTCCGATGAAATAAATTCAACATCAAGAGGGGATTCTGGGTTTGGCAGTACAGGAAGTAATTAATATCTTCATAGGATGCGTTTTTTCTACTTCTTTTTAATGTTTGCATTAATAGGCTGTGGTGCAAAAAAAAAGATTGGTGTAAAAAAAACAGCCCCAATAGAAATTGAGTCAACCACAGAAGTAGAAAATTTTACGCCTTTTTCCTTTGATAATATTATTATATCAAGCAAAGTTGACTTACAGATCAATCAACAATATCTAACCTTTGATTTAACTTCTCGTATAAACTCAGGCTCTAAAATTTTACTTTCAGGAAATGTTATTTTGCCAGTATTTAAAATACTTATTGAAAGTGATAAGGTTTTGGGTTATGATAGAATTAATAGAGAATATTTTCAAAGCTCAATTGAGGAGCTAAATAGTAAATTTAATTTGAACCTTGGTGTGGAGGAAGTCCAAAAGATTTTAATTGGTAATCCACTATTTTCACTAGACAAGTTAAATGACTCAAAAAAAACGATTACTGATGAAGGTGTTTTATTTGAGGCCTCCCTAAAAGATTTCAGTTTTAGATTTGTGTTCGACAGTCAAATGAAAAATTTAAAACAACAATCAATAGTTCATAACAAGTCAGGAGCTTCTATTCAACTATCTTATTCTGGCAAAGTCATAGATAAAGCAAACGATATTCCATCTGTAATTAGAGCNAGAGTCANATATGACAATAATTTAATTAATTTAAATATAAAGAATAGATCAAGGCTTTTGGATAAGGAATTAACATTTCCTTACAGAGTTCCCAAAGGCTATTCAAAAATCAAAATTTGAAAAANTTTTTTATTAAAATAGCGNTAATCTTTTTTTTNATTCCNTATGTNTTTGTAGGTCAAACACAAAAAATTAAAGAACTCGAAAACAAAAGAAAAGTATTAAAAGATGAGATATTAAAAATTAATTCATTATTAATTGATAATTCAAAAAAGAAAAAAAACGCCTTTAGTGATCTTGAAAATTTAACCCTTAAAATAAATAGAAAACAATCATTAATAAAGCTNACGAACCAACAGATTAATTTACTTAATTCTAATGTTGAGAAAAATGAAGACAAAATAAACAGGTTAAATATTGAGATTCTTNGCGCNAGAAAAGATTATGCTGATATGATATTTAATTCATATAAAAGTAGACTAAAAGAGAGTAGAATAATGTTTCTACTTTCTTCACAAAATTTTTTACAAGCGTTAAAAAGATCCCAATANTTTGATCANTTTTCAAAAAGCAGAAAAGAGATGGCTTCTTCAATTCAAAATAAAGCTGAAGAGGTTAAAGCTTCAAATGATACTTTAAAAAGTATTATTTCTCAAAAAGAATCTCTCATAGAATCAAATATTATTGAAAGAAAGGANCTTGATAATGAAAAGAAAGAACAAAACACTTTAATNAATTCATTAAGAAAAAAAGAGAATACATANAAAAAGCAGATNAATGAAAAACAAAGGCAAGCATCTCTTTTAGATAAGGAAATTGATAGGTTAATTAAAGAAGCAATTAGGGAATCAAATAAAAANACTTCTTCTACAACATTTTCTCTTACACCTGAAGCAAAAGCTTTNGCAGAAAGTTTTTCTAAAAACAAAGGTAATTTGCCTTGGCCTGTNGAAAGAGGTGTTATTATACAAAAGTTTGGTTTACAACCACACCCTGTTGTTAGAACAACAAAAATTAAAAGCAATGGAATAGTAATTGCAACTACCAAAAATGCAAATATTAGAGCTGTATTTAAAGGCAAAGTGTTATCAATTTTAAAATTTAAAGGAAGTAATTTAACTGTATTAATTCAACATGGAAATTATATTAGTGTATATAAGAACTTATCTAAAGTTTATGTTAATAAAGGACAAAATATTGAGTCTTTAGATATCATTGGTCAAGTATTTAGCAATAACTCTGAGTCAAAAACAACTTTACAGTTTAGTATTTTTAATAATACAACAGCCTTAGACCCATATTTATGGATAGCAAAGTGATTAATAAAAAGGAAGTCAAAAATACTATAGAGATTAAAGGAGCAGAAATGCATAACTTAAAATCTATAGATGTATCTATNCCAAAAAAACAACTAGTTGTAATAACTGGTTTGTCAGGTTCAGGAAAATCTAGCTTGGCATTTGATACAATATATGCTGAGGGTCAAAGACGATTTATAGAAAGTTTATCCTCTTATGCNAGACAGTTTTTNGGAAAATTAAACAAGCCAAAAGTTAAAAATATTGAAGGACTATCACCTGCTATTGCCATAGAACAAAGAGTTAATAATTCTAACCCAAGGTCGACTGTTGGTACTAGCTCAGAAATATATGAATACATAAAATTATTATACGCTAGAGCTGGGAAAACTATTTCGCCAGTTACAGGTAATGAAGTAAAAAAAGACAGTGTTAATAGTGTTTTAGATTTTATTAATAAGTTAAATGAAGGNGATAAGTTTTTGATTATGATAAAGCTTGATCCACCGGAAGAATTGAGCTTTAAAGATTACCTAAATCTATTTTTAAATCAAGGTTTTGCTAGAGTTGAAATAGATGAAAAAATTGAGATGATAGAGGATTATGTTGATAGGAAATTCAAGAATGCCTATTTGGTTATAGACAGATCAATATTCAAGAATGATAAAGATTACATCAACAGAATTATAGATTCTATTGAGAATGCATTTAACGTTGGTAATGGTTCAATGTACTTAAAAAAACTTAGTACAAATTCNTATCATTTTTTTACAAAAAAATTTCAAGAAAATGGNACAAGNTNCTTAGAGCCNAANGAGCATCTATTCAGCTTTAATAATCCTTACGGAGCTTGTTCAAAGTGTGGAGGATATGGAGACATTATTGGTATAGACCCTGAGTTAGTGGTACCAAATACTTCTCTTTCNGTTTATGATGATTGTATTGCTCCATGGAGAGGACAGAAACTAAGAAAATATAAACAATTACTNGTAAAGAATGCTCATTTATTCGATTTCCCNATTCATAGACCTTATTTTGAGTTATCAAAAGAGCACAAAGAATTATTNTGGAACGGCAANGAACATTTTAAAGGGATAGATTTTTTCTTCAAAAAACTAGAACAAAAAATGTATAAGATTCAAAACAGAGTGATGTTATCTAGATATAGAGGAAGAACNGTCTGCTCAGATTGTAAAGGAAAAAGATTGAGAAAAGAAGCCAATTATGTTAAAGTTAATGGNCTTTCAATAACAGAGCTAGTAGACATGCCAATTTCTAAGTTGCTAGATTTTTTTAAACAAATAAAATTAAAAGGCGAGGCAGCAACTAAAAGTAAAAGATTGTTAAAAGAGATNATAAGTAGATTAGAGTTTTCTAAAAATGTAGGACTTGGGTATTTGACCTTAAATAGAAAATCTAATTCACTTTCAGGAGGAGAAACTCAAAGAATTAATTTAGCCACCTCTTTAGGNAGCGCCTTAGTAGGCTCAATTTATGTATTGGACGAACCTAGTGTTGGTTTACANCCAGAGGACACTTTGAAGTTGATNGAAATATTNTCAAATCTTAAAAAAATTGGAAACTCAGTNATAGTTGTTGAACACGATGAGGATATAATAAGATCTGCAGATCATATAATNGATTTGGGACCNGGAGCNGGTTCTCAAGGGGGCAGTGTTGTAGCTCAAGGNAATATTAAAAAACTTCTTAAGTCAGACTCTTTAACTGCTAATTATTTGAACAAATCTTTAAGTATTGAAGTCCCTAGATCAAGAAGAAAAATATCAAAAAAATTATCACTATTAGGATGTAGAGAAAATAATTTAAAAAACATAGATGTTGATTTTCCTCTNAATATGATGGTATGTGTTACGGGGCTTTCAGGCAGTGGAAAAACTACATTAGTTAAAAANATTTTATATCCAGCATTATTGAAAGAAAAAGATATTTTTAAAGAAAANCCAGGACAGTTTAATCAAATTAAGGGTGATTTAGAAGAAATTAATTCAATTGAATACATAGATCAAAATCCAATTGGACAATCTTCAAGGTCCAATCCTGCAACTTATATTAAAGTGTATGATGANATTCGTGCACTATTTTCAATTCAAAATACTTCTAAGCAATTTGGTTTAAAACCAAAACATTTTTCTTTTAATGTTGATGGAGGCAGATGCGATGAGTGTAAGGGTGAAGGAACAATAAAAATTGAAATGCAATTTATGTCAGATATTGTTCTTACNTGTGAGTCATGCAAAGGAAAGAGATTTAAAAAAGAAGTTTTAAAAGTTAAGTTTGAAAATAANAATATTGATGATATTTTAAATTTAACTATTCAAGATGCTTACAATTTTTTTCAAGAAAAAAATCAAAATAAAATAGCAAANAAACTTAAAGCTTTACTTGACGTTGGGATGGGATATGTGAAACTTGGACAATCTTCATCAACTCTGTCGGGCGGTGAAGCACAAAGNATTAAACTAGCTTCNTTTTTATTGAAAGGNTCTAATAAAGAAAAGACCTTGTTTATTTTTGATGAGCCAACTACANGACTACATTTTCATGATATAAAAAAGCTTATAAAATCTTTTAACTTATTAATTGAGTTTGGACACTCAATAATTATTGTTGAGCATAACTTAGACTTGATAAAGTCTTCGGACTATATCATTGATTTGGGGCCTTTTGGTGGAGATGAAGGAGGAGACTTAGTATTTAAGGGAACACCTGAAGATTTAATTAAAGAAGGNAAGTCATTGCTCTCAAGCCATCTAAAGCCTAAGCTTTCCNGANAAAATATTTTTAATCAATTTATTAATTGGTTCNGAAACATTCATNAAATAAATTACTNCAGTATAAATTATTGATATTAAAATTGAATCAATAATTATAGACAATATACTNTTATCAGNTATTTTGAAATTTTGAAAAGCAAAAAACATTACAATAATTATCGAAACTACCTTTAAACTATTAATAGAGTAAGGACTAATTTTTAATTTATGTTTTATAAAAACAATTTTTAAGCCTGTAAAAAAAAGTACAACTATAAGTGTGGAAAGTGCAGCACCATTTATGCCATATATATCAATGAAAATATCATTTAAATAATAAACAGACACTGCCATTAGAATAGAAAAAGGCAATGTGATTTTGTAGAATTTTGAAGTTGCTAAAATTGCAGGGCCACATCCAAAAGACATTAAAATTAATTTACTTACAGAGATCATTAAAACAACCCAAATACCATTTGCGTAAGCCTTCTCACTCATTAAATCATAAAAAGGTGAAATACTAGAATTAATTAATAAAAAAATTAAGCCTGCAACAATAAGTAAATTAATTGAACTAGATGAGTATAATTTTTTTAACTCATTAAAATTATTTTCATTAAGAGCTTTAGCTACTAACGGATTAATTATTTGAAACATAGCACGTCCTGGGATTTCAACAACCGTTGCTATGAATACAGCGACCGCATAAAATGCAGTTTGACTTATTGCCTGCTTCTGAGGAATCATAAATTTATCAATATCAATTAAAATGCTGGCTGCAGATCCAGCAAGTAGAATGTACAGTGAATAAGTTAAAATACTTTTTGTGTTTTTAGGAAGAGAAAAAGTGAATTTTGGCATGTATAAACTTAAAGAGTAAAACATCATAATTATAAGCCTTAAATAATAAAGACCAGTCAACCACCAAATAAAATTTTCCTTTGAAATATGGTTTAGATAAACCAAGATTAATAAAACTAAAATGGATAGTCTTGGAAATATTTCTTTTAAAAAATTTCCAAAAACAGATTTTAATTGAA
>NZOB01000063.1 GCA_002693085.1 Flavobacteriaceae bacterium
ATTTATTTTTGTCAGCAATTTTCTGAACAGCAGCAAGTACCTCATCCTGAATAGGTTGTATAAGAATTTTTTCTTGAACAATCCAATCTCCTTCAGGTCCAAATCTTTTTTGTTGGTAATCTTCTAATTGCTTTTTTTCAAAATCTAATTCGGCTTTAAATTCTTCGTAAATAGTTGTAGTAATTAATGGTCGTTTAATTTCTAATTCTCTATACCTAATATCTAAATCGTTATTTTCTTTTTCAATTTCTCTTTTCCATTTATCCAGTTTCAAAGAGTATTCTTGATTAGCTAATTTATAATCATCAAGGTTTTCTAAAATATAATCCATGTTTATATAACCTACTCTTAAGGTTTTCTGAGAATAAGAGCTCGAAAATATCAATAGAAATATTGCAGAAAATAAAAGCGAAAAGACAATATTTTGCTTTTTATATATCATTTTATCTAATTTATTAAAATTGTTGACCTATAACAAAATGAGTCTCCCAACCATTTGGATTTAAATCATTTGGATTAGCACTATCTAAACCATAACCAAAATCAATTCCTAATAAACCAAATGCTGGCATAAATATTCTTAAACCTAATCCCATGGATCTCTTGGAATTAAATGGATTAAATTCNCTAAAGTTATCATATCCTTGNCCNGCTTCTAGAAATGCCAGTCCAAAGATTGATGCTGCAGGTTTAAGTGTGATTGGATATCTTAACTCAAGAGAAAATCTATTATAAATTGTAGAACCATCTCCACTAGAAAGTGATTGATTTGGGTAACCCCTAAGACTAATCATTTCTCTTCCATCCATTGCATATTGTGACATACCATCGCCACCTAAGAAAAATCTGTCAAATGGGATTACTCCTCTGTCATTATTGAATGCACCTAAAAATCCNAATTCTGTATGAGTTCTTAATACAAGTTTTTCAACTAATCTAGTATACCATGTACCCTTAAATTTAATTTTATAAAATTCTAACCACTTATATTTTTCTTGATCTATTTTAGCCTGATCTGGATTACCATCTTCATCTTGATAAGCTTCCATATTACCTAGATTAGCATAATCTACGCCATTCCAAAGAGAATATGGTAGAGAGAATCTAGCTGATAAAACAAATTCAGAACCGCCAAGAGGAAAGATTGGGTTTGTATATGTGTTATTCCTNGAAAGNGCAACGGTATANGAAATATTATTAGATTTACCNTCACCNAAAGTAAATAAACCAGTNTANTAGTTATTTAAATCNTAATATTGATAAGCAAGAGATTGNGATAATAGAAAATAATCATCNGGNACTCGTAATCTNTTTGCAAGCCCAATACTTGCTCCTGTTATTTCAAAAGATTGACTTTTATCAACTCTTCCCGTAAAGAAATTATATCTGTATTGCTTAGTATGAGAGAATGAAGTTGAAAATTGTACAGGTTGTTCTCCACCAAACCATGGATCGGCAAGTGAAAAACTGTAAACTCGATAAAATCTATTTGCTTGAAGTCTTAAAGAAACTGCTTGACCATCACCCATAGGAACTGGTTTCCATGCAGCTTTATTTTTAATGTTCTTTAATGAAAAGTTGTTGAAAGAAAGACCTAAGGTTCCAATAAAACCACCACCTCCATATCCTCCTTGAAGCTCAACTTGACTAGCTCCTTTTTCAACTAATCCATATTCTATATCAACTGTTCCAGCATTTGCATCGACGTTCTTAAAATCAGGACTTATTTGTTCAGGATCAAAAAACCCAAGTTGACCAAGTTCTCTTACAGTTCTAACAACTTTATCCTTGCTGTAGAGTTCACCAGGTTTTGTTCTTAATTCTCTGTAAATGACATTATCATTGGTACGGTCATTACCTACAACTGAAATTTTATTGAAAAAAGCAGGTTTTCCTTCNGTAATTCTAATTTCAAAATCAATAGTATCATTTTCAGCAGCAATTTCAACAGGATTAATTGTGGAAAACAAGTAACCATTATTTTGATATAAATTTGTTAGATCTTCACCATCAGGTTTTGTATTATCAGCTATTCTTTTCTTTAGTAATACTCCATTATATACGTCTCCTTCAAATAGTCCTAATGCTCTTGAAAGAAACTCATCAGAATAAACAGAGTTTCCTAAAAAATTAATTTTTCCAAAATAATACTTATTACCTTCATTAACTTCAATATTTAGGTCAATTTTATTGCCGTCAACTAAAACGGAGTCAGTTATAATTCTTGCATCTCTATATCCTTTTTCTTTGTAGTAATCTACAATTGCAGTAAGATCATTTTTATAATCCTCGTCTATAAATTTTGACTTCTTCCAAAACCTTCCAAGTAGTTTAGTTTTGGTCTTTTTCATTTGTTTTTTTAGTTTTTTTGATTTAGTAATTTCATTACCAGAAAAATTGATAGAATTAATTTTAACTCTGTCACCTAAATCCACATTAATAAGCATTTTTTCATTATTAACTCCAACACTGTCTGGTCTAGTTGTAATACTTACTTTGGTATTCAAAAAACCATTTTTCTTATACTTATTTATGATATAGTTCTTTGTTGTCTCTATAAAATTTTCTGTAATTTTTTGACCTTTTTTAATTTCAATTTCATCAATAACAGTTTCAGTTTTGGATTTCTTTAAACCTGATACTGTAAAATCAGAAAGTGAGGGTAATTCTTTAATACTAATTTCAATTGAAGCTTTGTCTCCATCAACTTTTGTCAAATAAAAATTAATATCACTGAAGAGTTCTAGCTTCCAAAGTTTATTAATTACTTGACTTATTTCCTCACCTGGAATTCTGATTCTTTTACCCTGTGTAAGGCCTGTATATGTAATAACAGTTTGCTCATTAAAACTTTTTAAGCCTGTAACTGTAATTTCATCTAGGATATAAATTTCTCCCTTGCTATAATCTAAATCTTGACTGTAAAGTGAAAATCCAGATAAAAAGATTAAAATAAATGTAAATAACTTAAGCTTCAATTTTTCCAAATCTTCTAGTTCTTTTTTGATAATCAATGATAGCATTTAAAAAATGTTTCTTCTTAAAATCTGGCCATAAAACATCCTGAAAATTTAATTCTGCATATGAAATTTGCCACAGTAAAAAATTACTAATTCTATATTCTCCACCGGTTCTAATCAATAAATCAACATTTTTTGAATTGCGAGTGTAAAGATGCTCATTTATTGTGTCTTCATCAATATTTTCTTGAGAAATTATGTTTTTTTTAACTTTATCTGAAATAAGCTTTACAGCTCTAATCATTTCTTGCTTTGCTCCATAGCTAACAGCTAAATTTAAATTTAAACCATCATTATTATTAGTTTTTTCAACACCATCTAATAGTTTATCTCTTGTNTTTTTTGGAAGTAGATCTAAATTTCCAATTACATTAAGTTTAATGTTGTTTTCTTGAATATTAGTAAGCTCTTTTTCAATTGTGTTCGATAATAAACTCATAAGAGCATTTACTTCATTTTTGGGTCTCTTCCAGTTTTCAATTGAAAAAGCATATAAAGTCAATGTTTTNATTCCTAGTTCAATTGAAATATCCAATGACTCTCGAACTGAATTTATTCCAGTGTTATGTCCAAAAAATCTTTCTTTATTTAATTTTCTGGCCCATCTTCCATTACCGTCCATAATTATTGCTACATGATTAGGGATATTTGAGTAATCTATTTTNTCGATTAAAGTATTATGGACAGTAGCACTCATAGTTTCCAAAAATATAGGTTAATGTGAAGCCAGTGAAAACATACCAATCTTGACTCAAATTACCTCCAAATGATTTTTGCGAATATAGCTCATAATCTTCAAATCTTTTAGGATAACTTCCATCTAAATTTTCACTAAATGAAAAGTTAGCTGTTATTTCAAAACCAATTGCAAAACTTTTGATAGGTTTTATTTTAAAGCCAACTGAAATTGGTATTGAAAACTCATTATGTTTAGCAAAAGATTGTGCTTGATTGATACCCTCAGGGTAGAATAAGTCATCGAACCTAAAATATGATAATCCAGATCTTACATAAGGTGAGTATTGAAAATTGTCTGATGTGGTATCAAATTCTCTAAAGTTAAACTCCAAGCTAATATTAACCTCTTCTAAATTGTTTTTAAAAGATTTTTCTCTTGACTTTCTGTAGTTAGAAGAACCTTTCCATAAATCATTTGAACTTATTTCAGCAATGCTCAAACCTCCTCTTAAAGCAATTCTTTTTGAAATATTTTTTTTATAAATAATACTAATTACCGAGTTAAATTCACTTAACTCATCACTTAAATAATTTTTTTTAGGAAGTGGATTAATATAAGTTGTAGGTCCAACATCTCCTATGTAGTTAGTCCCACCAAAAAAAATTCCAATTTCATTATTTTGTGAATACCCTGAATTCAATATAAATATCAGAAACAACAATATACTAATTTGCTTAAGTTTCATAATTAATTTCTCTTGTCTTTACCCCAGAGCAATTTGTCTTTCAAAGTTTTATAAAAATTGTAATTATTAATATTGGCTACTTGAATGTTAAAATCAGACTTTTCGACATAAATTTTTGTTTCATTTTTTACAGTAAAAATTTTAGCATCTATNGANAGTAAATGAAAATCTTCCCTNCCAGAAACACTAATTTCAATTTTTGTGGANTCAGAAATCACTAAAGGTCTTGCATTAAGGTTATGTGGTGAAATAGGTGTCAAAACCAATGAATTACTTGTAGGGGAAATTACCGGACCACCACAGCTTAGCGAATANCCAGTAGAACCAGTAGGAGTNGAAACAATTAATCCATCTGACCAATATGAGTTTACATATGTCCCATCTAGACTAGTTTTTACATTTATCATCGAAGTGGTATCTTTTCTTACAACACTAATTTCATTTAATGCATATGGAAAAGAATCCATAGGAATACAGTNGTTTTCAGTAAAAACTTTTAATAAAGATCTTTTTTCAACACTAAATTTCTTCTTTAGTATTTTAGTCAATGACTTCTCTAAATTTTCTTTTTTTGTAGTTGCTAAAAAACCCAATCTTCCAGTATTAATTCCAATTATTGGTAGATTTAAATTTCTGACAAATTCAATTGATCTAAGAAAAGTCCCATCTCCACCAATACTTATGAANAAATCAAAANTTTCATTTAAATTCTCGTGATTTTCAAACAAAGAGAAATTATTTGNATTGATTTTACANTNTCTTAAATTATCATGAATAAAAAAATTACAATTTGAAGCTTCTTCATGCACAAGAATAGACTGTAGAACATTNTCAACATCTTGGTTTATATCTTGTGAAAAGATGGCTATTTTCATTTCAATTATATTCTACAAATTAACTAAAAATTATAGTGTTAATCTGTATTAACTAGTTATTTTTGTAATCCAAATTATGACTAAGCTAAGCGTTAATATTAATAAAATTGCAACATTGAGAAATGCGAGAGGAGGAAACACCCCAAATTTGCTCAAAATGGCNGAAGATATTCAAAGATTTGGTGCAGACGGAATAACAATTCATCCTAGACCTGATGAAAGACATATTCGTTANAAAGATGCTATTGATTTAGGTAAATCTGTTCATAAGGAATTCAATATTGAAGGCAATCCTATTGACAAGTTTNTAGATTTAGTAATGCTAATTAAACCAACTCAAGTAACATTAGTCCCTGATGATATCAATGCTATTACTTCTAATGCAGGTTGGAATACAAAAAAACATTGGAATTATCTCAAATCAGTTATNGATGAGTTTAAAAAAGCTCAAATCAGAACATCAATTTTTGTTGATCCTGATTTAGAAATGGTTGAANATGCCAAGAAAACAGGGACTGATAGAATTGAATTATATACTGAAGAATNTGCAAAAAAGTATGAATTAGGGGAANTAAGTTCAATTGAAGCTTATGCTGCTTGCTCAAGTTTAGCTAATGAATTAGAAATTGGAGTAAATGCCGGCCATGATTTATCNCTACAAAATATCGAGTTTTTTGCNAANAATATNCCTTATTTGGAGGAAGTTTCAATTGGTCATGCTTTAATAAGTGAATCAATATATTTAGGAATAGACAATGTAATAAACCTATACATTGATAAATTAAATAGATGATTATTAATAGCAGAGTATTTGGAAAATCAGAAAATAAGCTAATTATTTTACATGGATTTTTAGGTTCTTTAGATAACTGGATAACNATTGCAAAAAAAATTTCAGATTTAGGATTTGAAGTTCACATAGTAGATCAAAGAAACCATGGAAAAAGCTTTCATTCAGATAGTCACAGTTATGAACTAATGGCTCTTGATTTAAAAAATTATATTGACNATTTCGATTTTGATAAAGTTTCCATTATTGGTCATTCAATGGGCGGAAAAACAGCTTGTTGTTTTGCTTTAAATCATTCAACTATGGTTGAAAAATTAATTATTGTAGATATACTTCCAATAAAATATAATAAAGATTATAATTTGATATTTGAAGCTTTAAGAACAATTGATTTAAACTCNATTTCAAATAGATTTGATATTAATAATCATTTTAAAAGGTTTTTTGAAGACGAGTTGTTTATTTCTTTTCTTTCAAAAAATTTAGTTAGATCAAAAGATGGTGGCTTTAGTTTTAANTGTAATTTATCATCTTTGATAGATAATATTGACAACATACTAGATCAGATAAATTCAAATATTTTTTATGATAAAAAAACCTTTTTTATTAAAGGTTTAAATTCTGANTACATTACNGATGAAGGATTAAAAAAAACATCAGCATTGTTTCCTAACCATAATTTAATTCCTGTCGAAGATGGAGGTCATTGGTTACATCATGAAAAGCAAAAAGAGTTCTTTGATATTTGTAAAGAACTATTAACAACTTGATTTGTTGCCATACAAAATAAAAAAGGCTATTTTTGGGGCCAATTTTTTATTATGAGTATTTCCATTAAAGAACTTAATAAACAGATTTCTGTAATTAGTTTAGATATTAAAAAAAATGACTACAATGAAAAGGTNAAGTCTATNTTGAATGATTATAGAAAAAAAGCNAATATTCCTGGTTTNAGAAAAGGATTTGTTCCATTAGGTTTAATAAAAAAACAGTATGAAATNCCTGTTAAAGTTGATGAAATAAATAAATTGGTTCAATCNAAGTTAACTCAATTTATAACNGAAAAAAATCTTTCTTTATTGGGTACACCTGTCNCTATTGATAACGAGAAAATTAACTGGAGTGATGATGATATATCATTAAATTTTGAAATTGCTAAAACACCAGAATTTAAATTGAATTATAAATTAAAAAAGAGTGTAGATTATTATAAAATCATTGCTGATAAAAGTATGGTTGAAAATCAAATTGAGTCTATACAAAATCAATATGGCAAACTAATTTCTTTATCAAAGATTGAAAAAAACTCAAATCTAGTTGTAATCATTAGTAATGATGACATTGAATTAAATAAGGAAATTAATATTNCATCTGATAGACTATCAAAAAAATCGTTTGATACAATTTCTAAATTAAAAGTTGGAGATTCTGTTAGCCNNGATATAGATAAAATATTTAAAGCTAAAGGAGATTTTGAAGCTCTTTCAGGTATTTAAAAAGAAAAAATTGAATCAATTAGTAAAGTTAATTTTGAGATAAAAGAGTTTAATAAAACAGAAAAAGCTAAGCTAGATAAATCTTTATTTGATAAAATTTATAAAGAAAATACACCCAAAAATCAAACTGAATTTAAAACTAGAGTTAAAGAGGAAATTGAAAAACAATTTGTTAATCAATCAGATCAGAAATTTTTAAATGATGTTACTGATGAACTAATCAAATCCTTAAAAATTGATTTACCTGAAGATTTTATAAAAAAATTAATTAAAATAAATTCTAAGGATCCATTAAAGGATGAAGATATTCAGAAGGAATACGATAATTCTAAAAACGGATTAAAATATCAATTAATTGAATCTAAATTATTAGAGGATAATGATATTAAAATTGATCATTTAATGATTAAAGATTTTGCTGAAAAATCAATTAAAAACCAAATGATTGCATATGGTCAGCCTGAACCAAAAAAAGAAGATTTAGAAAAAATTTCATCTAGAATTTTATCAAATGAAGAAGAAGTTAAAAGAATGACTCATCAATTAATAAGTGAAAAGTTACTTTCAGTTTATAAAGAAAAAATTAATAAAAAAGTAAAAGAAACAACCTACGAAAAGTACATAGAACTTGCTTATAAGAAAAATGATTAAATTTAATTTATGAATTACTCTGAAGAATTTAAAAAGTTTGCCATAAAACATCAAGGTGTTAACTCACTATACTATGATCAGATTGTTAGTAGTATGACACCTTATATTATTGAAGAAAGACAACTAAATGTTGCTCAAATGGATGTTTTTTCCAGATTAATGATGGATAGAATTATTTTTTTAGGAACAGCAATTAATGACTCAATTGCAAATATTATTCAAGCTCAACTTTTATTTTTAGAGAGTACAGATAAAGAAAAAGATATTCAAATTTATATTAATTCACCAGGTGGATCTGTTTATGCAGGTCTTGGTATTTATGATACTATGCAATTTATTGGTCCTGATGTTGCAACAATTTGTACTGGAATTGCTGCATCTATGGCTGCAGTATTGCTTTGTTCAGGTGAAAAAGGTAAAAGATCAGGCTTAACTCACTCAAGAGTTATGATTCACCAACCTCTAGGTGGAGCTCAAGGTCAGGCTTCTGATATCGAAATTACTGCCAGAGAAATTGGAAAGTTAAAGAAAGAATTGTACGAAATCATAGCAAAACATACCGGTCAAAAATATGATAAAGTTCATGCTGATTCTGATAGAGATTATTGGATGAAAGCAGTTGAAGCTAAAAAGTACGGTATGATTGATGAGGTACTTATCAAAAATTAGATCATGTCTGATGAAAATTTATCATGTTCCTTTTGTGGAATAAGCAAATTACAAACTAAAATTCTTGTAGCTGGTGAAGATGCTCATATTTGCGATCAATGTATTGAACAAGCTTATTCTATTCTTAATCATCAAGCACAAACTAAAGAGATTAAGTCAAATGATGATATATCACATTTAAATCCAAAATTGATCAAGAAATTCTTGGATGATTATGTTGTAGGTCAGGAATACTCAAAAAAAGTAATTTCTGTTTGTGTATATAATCATTATAAGAGAATTAATCAGGAAGCGATAAATGATAACCTTGAAATTGAAAAAAGTAATGTAATAATTGCTGGTCCAACAGGAACTGGTAAGACATTAATAGCTAAAACTATTGCTAAGATGTTAGATGTTCCCATAGCAATCGTTGATGCAACTGTATTAACCGAGGCAGGTTATGTTGGAGAAGATGTTGAAAATATTTTAACAAGACTCTTACAAGCTGCAGATTATAATATTGAAAAAGCTGAAAAAGGAATAATTTTTATTGATGAAATAGATAAAATATCAAGAAAATCAGATAACCCATCTATTACAAGAGATGTTTCTGGTGAAGGTGTCCAACAAGCATTATTGAAGTTAATGGAGGGTACTGTAGTAAATGTTCCGCCTAAAGGAGGAAGAAAACATCCAGATCAAAACTTTATTAAATTAAATACCTCTAATATATTATTCATTGCAGGTGGAGCTTTTGATGGAATTGAAAGAATAATTAACAGAAGACTAAACATGAGTTCAGTTGGATTTAAAAACTCAAAATTAAAAGCTAAAATTGATGAAAGTGCAATTATATCAAATATAAAACCTAATGATCTAAAAGGCTTTGGTTTAATTCCAGAAATACTAGGTAGACTT
>NZOB01000064.1 GCA_002693085.1 Flavobacteriaceae bacterium
ACCAGTCGAATTTGTCCAACGAATCGAAATCGGCGCGAACAGATTCATACGACATGATGACGACGTCGTACTCCCATATTATCCTATATATTCTTAAATTATCCTTGGTAATAAAGGATAATAGTTAATTTAGAAAAATTAATTAAATATTTTTTATTTGTTGTTATTAAAAGCTTTTTTAAACTTTCACATTTAATTTAATGGTTATCTTAATGGTAACGAGGTCAAAAACTCTATGGTAAAGTTATGGTAAAGAGAGTGTATTGTTCTTTTATCGTTCTTGAGTGAAAGTTCAGGATTTGGCAATCTTAGATTATGAATGAAGATAGAATTAAGGATAAGTTTAATATTTAATGATTGAGTTTATAGATATATTTTTTAATCAATACTTAAGGATATTTGTAGGAATTGTCCTGATAGGTCTTATTTTCTTTTCTGTGTATTTTAAGTTTATAAAAAAATAATAATTTTAAATTATTATGTATTAAATTTCTAAATTAAGAAATTTTGTGATTATATTTTTTTTGTCCCATCGTTGAAGTAATCGAGCTAAATCAAGAGTAGTGCCTGATGCAAAACTGGGAAAAATGTTAGTATAATTTTTACTTATTTGAATTGTTTTGTCAGGATTAATTGTTAAATAATTTTTATTTTGTAAAAATAAAACCTTTCTTTTAACTGTTTCTCTAGGAATATTTAAAGAAGATGAAATACTTGTTACGGTTAACTTTGAGTTATTTAAAAACTCTGCATTAGAAGATTTTTCAAATTCAAACGATAATGACTCCAAGGATAATTTTTTATTCTTATTCATTAAATATACATTATAGCTGACTACTACTTGTAATATTAAAAAACTTTCAAAATCTAGGCCTAGTCTTTTATTTATTCGCTGATAAAAATTAATTAAAAAAATTGCCCAATCATAAAAACCCGATGAGAAATTTTCATTATCTTTTATTTTATTTTTAGAGTCCATAAATCATTTGTTTTTAATTTTTAACATGAAATAAAAACCTAGTACGAAAAGTAAAGTATTGGAAAAAAGGCCAATTCTCTGAGAAAAGTAATAAGTCATCGTCCCAACTAATAAAGGGCCAGCAAACGAAGTTATTCGACCAGAAAAAGCAAATAAACCAAAGCTTTTACCTGATTGTTCTTCATTAATTAGTGATGTCATCATTACACGACTAGCACTTTGAATTATTCCAATAAATATAGAAATAACCATTACAACTACAAAAAAATTCGATTTACTTACAGCCAGTAATGAAGCATAAATTACACACAATGTTAATGCTGCTATACTTATTAGGATTATATTTTTTGATGAATATTTATCATTTAAATGTCCTCCAACTATTACACTTAAAAAAGCAATAATATTTGAAAAAATAGCCATTTTTATAATTTCATCAAAGGTAAAACCAAATACACCACTTGCATAAACACCTCCTCCACTTATCAGAACAATAAGGGCATCAGCATATAACATTCTTGCTATTAAAAATTTTCCTATTTCCGTTAATTTATTTTGCCAAACTATCTGAGTCAAAGATTTAAAATTCAAATGATTTGTTTTTACATCTTTAGAAGTTTTATCTTTAAAAAAGAAAAGCATAGGAACGGCGAAAATAAAAAACCACAAAGCAACAATAAGTGCTGTGAAACGAATATTTTCAAATTCTTGTTTATTAAGATCAAATAAAATTGTGTCTGATAAAATAAAGAAATAAAGTACAATCAATAATACTATAACTGTTCCTAAATACCCTAACCCAAAACCTAAGCCTGATGTTGTACCAAGTTTATTTTTTTCAGATGCTTGTTGTAATAGTGAATTGTAAAAAATTTGTGCAATTTCATAACAATAATTTGAACATAGAAAAATTACTAATGTGTAAAAAATAAAACTAGTTTCTGGTTTTGAGAACCAAAATAAACACGTTATGAGAACACATAAAATTGTAAATATACGTAAAAAATTTATTAGACCATTTTTTCTATTATCTGCTAGGATACCAAAATAAGGGCCAGTTATAGCAATTAATAAACCACAAGCTCCCGCCGTCCATTGCCAGTAGGCAGCACCTAATTGCGCATCACCAACGATTTGTCTTGCAAAATAGGTAGAAAATATAAACGTAATAATGATGGCTGAAAAAGAAGAATTAGCAAAATCATACATTCCGTAATTTAATTTTTTCACACTTTAAATATCACCATTTTAGTGACATTTTCAACCCATAATGGGCACTTTACAGATAAAAATTCAACGTGTTCAAGCATCTAAAAATAAAAATTTTATTAGTTATTTTATTTTCTCTTATTAGTTTTGATGTATTTGCTGCTGATAGATTTTGGGTAGCCCAAAATGACGGTTCCACAAAATATTATGATGATAATTCCAATTGGTCAAATGTATCAGGTGGTCCTGGTGGTTATTCTGCGCCAGGGGAAACTGATGTTGTTACTTTTGATGATGGTAGTTCTGTCACCTGTATAATTAATAGTAAGTCTGTAGCTAAGCAACTAAAATTAAAGAATAATTTTAATGGTACAGTAAAAATAAATGATAATAAAAGATTAACGATCAGAGAACATTTTGCTATATACAACGGTAGCACTCTAGAACTTGGAACAGACTCAACATTAATTACGCAAAAGAAAACCTCTTACATTTATAGCGGAGGAACTCTTTCTGCTATCAATGCAAAAGAGGTAAAAATTTTTGCAGTACTAGATATTAAAAGTGGTGGAACTTTTTCTGCTCCTTCCAAGAATACAAAATTTGTAGGAGGTTTTAGAAATTCGGGAACTTTTACGCATAACAACGGTACAGTAATTTTTGCTCCTAAAGATAACAGTTATCAAGTTACGACAAATGGAACGGGAACAGGTAAGGTTTTTTATAATGTAGTTAAAAGTGGAAANNNAAGGCTTAAAATGAACGGAGATATGCAAGTTAATGATTTTCGAGTTAATAAAGGTGTTTGGGATGTAAACGGAAATGATTTATATGTTAAAGGAAATTACACTCTTAATNNTANAAATAGGAGAGAATATACTGGTCCTGATGGATCAACAAAAGTAATATTTAATGGAACTAGTGATCAAACAATTATAGCTTTTGACAATAGTACTCACCCTAGCTTTGAAAACTTAGAAATTAAAAATACGTCAGGCGTAGTTTCATTTTCAACCCATAATGTTGGTATTGATGGCACTCTTACTATTGATTCTGGGGCCACCCTAGACATAGAAGGTAATAATTTTGATGCTTCAACCTTGGTTAATAATGGAACTCTTCAATTACAAGGTGGAGAAACTGTTACCATCACAACAAAAGATACTAACTCAGGAACAATTACTTATGATGGATCAGGCTCTTATACTGATTTAGAGTACGGTGATGATTATTATAATCTAAATTTTAATGGCTCTGGAACTTTCACTCTCGATGCTAACTTAAATGTTGATGGAGCGTTAACAATTACAGATGGAACACTTGATGTTTCCTCTGATAATAGAAGTATTAATGTTGCTGGTAATTGGACTAATAATGATATTTTCAAATCCAGGTCCGGTACAGTCACTTTTGATGGCACGTCAACAATTACCTCAGGTGGTATTATCGATGCTCAGCATGATTTCTATAACGTTATTTTAAGCGGAAGTGCAGGAACCCAATCTACCAACCATGTTGATGTCGATAATAATTTTACCATTAGTTCTTCAGGTACATGGGATACTGGAGGTCTTTGTCTTTTGGTAGGCGGTACTACGACTACAGGTAGTGGAACATTAACGAATACTACTCTTCCAACTGTTACTTTTGATCCTGCTAACTCTGATAATGATGTGCAACCTTCAGAAAATATTACATTAACTTTTAATCAAGCTATGCGTAATACAGATGATAGCACTTTAACTAACAGTAATGTTGATAGTCTTATCACTTTAAAAGTAGACAATTCAAGTGGTGCAGACATTGCTTTTGATGCTACAATTGACTCTCAAAAACAAGTTATAACTATCAATCCTAACAGCAATCTTACGGGTCAACAGAATGTTTATGTAGCAATAGGCGCTACAGTTGAAGATCAAACTTGTGGAAAAGCAATTACTGCAGCTAATGCAACTTTTACTGTTGTTGATACTAATGTACCTACATTAACATCATCAACCCCAGCTGATGGTGCAACAGAAGTAGGTGTTAATGACAACATTGTTTTAAATTTTAGTGAAGCTGTTGATGCGGAGAGTGGTAATATTATTATTTATAAATCTTCAGATGACTCTCAAGTGGAATCTNTACCTGTTGGTGACGCTAAAGTATCTGGATCAGGTTCTTCAACAATAACAATAAATCCTTCTACAACTTTAGACAGTTCAACAGCCTACTATGTGCAAATTGCTGCAACTGCTTTTGATGATAGTTCTAGTAATTCTTACGCAGGGATTAATGATGAGACAACGCTTAACTTTACAACAGCTGACGTTAATGCTCCGACACTATCCTCATCTACTCCAGCTGATGGTGCAACCGGCATAGCTGTAGATGCAAATATTGTTCTTAATTTCAATGAAGCTGTTGATGCAGAGAGCGGCAATATTATTATTTATAAATCTTCAGATNANTCTCAAGTGGAATCAATCCCTGTTGGTGACGCTAAAGTATCTGGATCAGGATCAAATCAAATTACAATTAACCCTGCTACAACATTAGATGGATCAACTGCTTATTATATACATATAGCTGCAACTGCTTTTGATGATAGTTCTAGTAATTCTTATGCAGGAATAAGTGATGCCACAACCCTTAATTTTACAACAGCAGATATAGGTTCACCAACCTTATCATCATCATCACCAGCTAATGGTGCAACCGGCGTAGCTGCAGACTCAAATATTGTTTTAACATTCAATGAAGCTGTAGATGCTGAAAGTGGCAATATTATTATCTATAAATCTTCTGACGACTCTCAGGTAGAATCAATTCCTGTTGGTGATGCTAAAGTATCTGGATCAGGATCAAATCAAATTACAATTAACCCTGCTACAACCTTAGATAGTTTAACATCTTACTATATCCAAATTGCTGCAACTGCTTTTGATGATAGCTCGAGTAATTCTTATGCAGGAATAACAGACACAACTACAATTAATTTTACTACTGCAGATGTCGAGGCACCGACTTTAACTTTTAGTCCTTTAGATGGTGCAACTGGTATTGCAAAAAACACTAATATTACTATTACTTTTGACGAGGCAATAAGAAATACTGATGACACGGAGCTAACAGATTCGAATATCGACTCTCTAATCACACTTAAAGAAGATAACTCTAGTGGTGCAAATATTGCTTTTGATGCTACAATTAACTCAGATAAAAAAATTATTACTATTAATCCAGATAGTGATTTCTCTAGTGAGCAAGTCGTTTATGTGGCTATTGGTGCTACTGTAGAAGACTCTTCCGATAATGCTATAAGCGCATCAAATATAACATTTACTATTGCCGCTCCTACTTCACCACCATCTTTGACATTTAGTCCTACAAACAATAGTACATCTGTAGCTGTTGATTCAAATATTACTATCACTTTTGATAAAGCTGTTCGGCACGTTGATGATACAGACATTACCGATACAAATGTTGATAGTTTAATTACATTAAGAGATACAAATTCTTCAGGGGCTAGGATACCTTTTAATGCTACTATAGATAGTGCCAACAAAGTTATAACGGTCAACCCATCAAGTAATTTTTCAAGTAGTCAAGTAATCTTTGTGGAAATTGGTGCAACAGTAGAAGATTATTATGATAATGCTATATCTAGCTCCTCTATAACTTTTACAGCTGCTGATACTGCAGCACCAACTTTAACGCTAAGTCCATCAAACTCTGATACTGGTGTAGCCGTTAGTTCCAATATTACACTTACTTTTAACGAAGCAATACGAAATACAAATAACACCGCTTTAACAGACTCCAATGTTGATAGCTTGATAACATTAAAAGATTCAGATGAAGATGGAGATAATATTAGTTTTGACGCTACAATTGATTCAAACAAACAAATTATTACCATTAATCCTGATAGTAATTTTTCTAGCGAACAAATTGTCTATTTAGCAATTGGTGCTACAGTGGAAGACTCATCTGATAATGCTATAACAGCAACTAACATAACTTTTACAGCAGCAGACTCAACGCCTCCTTCCCTTACTTTTACTCCAGCAAATTCTGATACTGGAATTGCTGTAAATTCAGATATAACAATTGCTTTTGACGAGTCTATTCGAAATATTGATGATTCAACAATAACAGATGCTAATGTTGATAGTTTAATTACATTAAAACAAACTGATGCTAATGGTGCAAATATTGATTTTGAAGCAGTTATTGATACGAATAAAAGGTTAATTACTATTACTCCAGATAACAGTTTTTCCAGTGAACAAGTTGTTTATGTGGCAATTGGAGCAACCGTTGAGGACGAATCTGATAATGCAATTAGCGCTAGCTCGATAACTTTTACTGCCGCAGACTCAACAGCACCGGTAGTAACTTTTGATCCTGCTGATACAGCAACAGGAATACCTATCACAGCAAATGTTACTTTAACATTTAATGAATCTGTAAGAAATATAAACGATAGTGAATTAACAAATTCAAATTTAGGTAGTTTAATTACACTAGAGTATGTATCAGATAATACTGCTATTGATTTTACTGCAACAATAAATTCAGATAAAAAAATAATAACAATTAACCCTGATTCAGATTTTATACATGGAGAAACTGTTTTTGTAGAAATTCAACAGTTGGAAGATTCATCAAATAACGTGATGTCGGCTACTTCAGGAACATTTAGTGTGACTGACACTGAACCACCAACTGTTTTTATGAGTCCAGCTCATGGGTCAACAAAAGTAGACCTTGAGACTGATATAATTATTTCTTTTGATGAAGAGATAAGATTAATTAACAATTCAGAAATAAATAATACCAATGTTGATGCTTTAATAACTTTAAAAGATACCGACTCAAGTGGAGATGACTTAGCTTTTGATGCTACAATTAATTCTAATAAAACCAAAATAACAATTGATTTAGTAAATGATCTTACAAGTGAACAAACAGTTTATGTAGCAATAGGACCTACTGTTGAAGACTCTTATGATAATGCTTTAGGTGCTATACATTATGGAATTTTTACTGCTGCAGATAAATTACCACCAACTGTAGAAATAGAAGCTGTTATAACAGCCTCAATTGCCACAAACTCAAACATTACTTTTACTTTTAGCGAANCAATTCGAAATTTAGACAACTCTGCTATAACAGATTCTAATGTAGGTAGTTTAATGACNTTAAAAGATACAGATGCTAATGGAGCTGATATTCCTTTTGTGGCAACAATTAATTCGGCCAAAACAATTATCACTATCGATCCTGTTAGCAATTTTTCAAGTAGACAAAAAATTTATGCTGCNATAGGNGCTACTGTAGAAGATTTTGACGACAATGTAATTCCTGCATCAAGTAAAACATTTACAGCAGAGTATTTAAAAGAGGAATTACAAAATCCATTTAACGAAAAAGATGTTATTGCGTTAATTGATGGTCAAAGAGAAACCTCTAAACGTTTTATAGAACAATCGTCTTATGCTGTATTGAATAGAATGGAATGGTTAAGAAGAAATAGAGATATTAATAATTTATCAGATCAAGGAGTTAAATTTGTATTTAATCATGAAAAATACACAGAAATTGCTACTGCAATAAATTTTGATAAATATATAAATCTTACCAANGATTTATTTAATAATAATTGGGCTNTTTGGAGCGANGGTACTGTTTCATTGGGTGAAATAGATGATACCNCGCTTGCTTCACTGCAAGAAATTCAAACCACAGGTATTACAATTGGTGTTGATAAAAAAGTAAGCGAAAAAAGGATGTATGGTTTTGCGCTTAGGTTTGGTCTTGATGATGTAGATATAGGTACTTCTGGCACCAACCTAAAAACAGATATGTTTAGCATAAGTTCTTATGCCACTTTTCCATTTAATAATAAAACTTTTATTGATACGAATCTTGGTATCAGCACTTTGAAAATTGACTCAAAACGAAAACATGAATCAGGATTTTTAGATGGGAAGAGAGATGGTAAACAAATTTTTGGATCAATTGTTTATGGAGGTGAATTTATAGAAAAAGATCTAAATATATCTCCTTATGGAAGAATTGATCTAGGATACACTATTTTAGATGAATATTCAGAAAGTAGTAAAGTTTCAGCTTTAAAATTCAATGAAATGGAAATTGAAACTAGTAAATCATCATTAGGAATTTTAATTAATAATTCATATGAAACTGACAATTTTAAATTTAAACCATTTAGTCGATTTGAATATGGAAGGGGAAGTACTCGTTCAAATGATACAATAGCTTCGTATTATACATCATATCCAAATACTAATTATACCCATAAAGGCGAAAATAAATCATCAGATAATTATAGAATTACCTTAGGAACAGATTTAGATATTGGAAAAAACTTGTTCTATTCAGGAAGCTTTGAGAGAAATAAAGAAATTGACTCAGGTTATACTGATACTATTAATTTTGCAGGATCTTACTTAATAAAACAAAATTCAGAACTAAGCTTTCATTCTAATTTCTCAAATGAAAACACTTCACAATTTTCAATACAGTATGATCATCAATCAAAGTCTGGGTGGGATTTAAATTACAATATTGAATTACAAAACATTTTGGANGTTAATTCTGAAAGCAATGTTGGTATTTATATTGAAAAACAGTTTTGAAAATTTAGTTTTATTTAAACTATTAAGCCATAAAAGTTTTTGTGTAAATCCATAGCAGTTAGAACTCCTAATATATAAAAATAGGGTAGAGCTACAAAAACCGATCAATTTTTGAAATTATATTGGTACCGCTATTGCTTCAATTCTGCTCTAATTACATTAAGAAAATATTTAATTTAATTGACCATAAATTAGATTTAAAATAGTTTCTAAATCGTATTGGAATTATCAATTAAACTTTATTATTAACCTAAGTTTAATGGTCTATTCATGGTACAGAAAGATTGAAGTANAAAGTGCGTTTAGAATTATTGTTTATCAACATTAATAGAGCGGTANTAAAAACACCGATACACTCTTAATTTTTTTTCATATTATAAAAATATGAAATTTCCGATTCTTTTACCAAATATTTTTGATCATCCATTTACTTATGAAAGTAGTATTGATCTCAAATTAGGAGACTACGTGGAAGTTCCTTTTGGTAAATCAAAAATTACAGGTGTAGTTTGGGATGAATTTGAAAAAAATAGCAACAAAATATTTAAAATAAAAAAAGT
>NZOB01000065.1 GCA_002693085.1 Flavobacteriaceae bacterium
TTTTTTGTAATTCTTGAGCTTTTTCAATGCTGAGCCAATTAACCTTTTGAGATGTAAGACTAAGTGAAAAGAAAAGTGATATAATAATAAAAAGTTTATTCACAAAAGCAAATTAAAATATATTGTTATAAAATCGCTTTTAAAGTTTCTAATAATAATTACAAAATTTTTACTCTTCAGCATTATGGATTAATCTTTTCAAAGGTTTAATTATGAACAAGAATAAAATACCAAAAACTGTGCAGAAAATTGCAATTCCTGTAAAGGTCCAGAATTCACCAATTTCTGATGCATTTTCTCCAATCAAACCAGCAACTTTATTACCAAGACCAGTTACGGCAAAATAAGCACCCATCATAAAGGCTGACCATCTTGCAGGTGAAAGTTTAGTAATAAATGATAATGCAGTTGGAGATGTGCATAACTCACCAATGGTATGAAATAGATATGCTAAAACAAGCCAATACATTGCAGATTTTTCTACAATTTCACCGGCACTATCATATTGTACTTCATTACTAGCTGCACTCATAAAGAAAAATCCCCAGCCCATGATAATTACTCCTATAGCCATTTTAAAGATTCCTGAATATTCTTTTCCTTTATTTCTCCACCAAACCCAAAATGCTCCAACAAGCGAAGCGAAAATTATAATGAAAATTGCATTCAATGATTGAAACCAACTGGCTGGAACAACAAAATTTTCTGTTAAAACTAAGTCTGTTTTTTGTTTTGCATATAAATTCATTAATCCACCAGCTTGTTCAAAAGCTCCCCAAAAAACAATTACAATTAAAAAAGCAATATAAGTGACTAAGATTCTATCTTTTTCAATTTGTGATCCATCATTATAAATAACAATAGCAATACCTACGGCAAAAGCTAATCCTGCAACTAAAAGTGCATAACTCCATGAATCCCAATAAAGATATATTGTTAATGCCAAACCAAGAGTTAGGAAAAATCCTATCATAGAATTAGATTTTTCAAAAATTTTAGATATTAAATTTGAGTCTGTTGATGATTTACTTTCAACTTTTACCACATTACCAACGTGTGATAAATATTTTTGACCTCTCCAATAGAACAATTGACCAATAGCCATTCCAATTCCTGCTAAACCAAATCCATAATGCCAACCAATTTCTTCTCCAACATATCCAACAATTATACTTGCAGTTGCTGCACCAATATTTATTCCCATATAAAAAATATAGAAACCCATATCTCTTTTGTCATTGGAAAGCTTTTTATAGAGTCCTCCAACCATTGAAGATATGTTACCTTTCAAACAACCAACACCTAAAACAATAAATGCTAAACCAGTGTAAAATGCTGTCATATGCTCAATAGCCAAAACACTGTGTCCAATACATAAAAGTAGACCTCCAAGCATAACTGATTTTCTCTCACCTAGAATTCTATCAGCAAGCAATCCGCCAGGTATTGTAGCTACATATACAAACATTGTATACCAACCATACAAAGCAATTGCATTATCATTAGTCCAACCTAAACCAGGGTTATCTCCACCAGTTTGAGCTACTAAGTAAAGTACAAGTATAGCTCTCATACCATAATAGCTAAATCTTTCCCATAACTCTGTAAAGAATAAATAATACAATCCAACTGGATGGCCAAAAAGTTCTTTTTCGAAAGGTTTGATAGTTTGATTCATAATTAAAATTTTATAATTTTTTTTCCGTGATAGAATTTAGATTTTACAACGCTATGAATATAATCATAGTTTTCATAAGTTATGTTACCACATGCAATAAACTCAAAATTTTTTGGAGAAAATTTAGAAATTTTTGATAATAGTTCTAAGTTATCCATTGCTTTTTGTTTTCCACCAGTTGTGAGCACTCCGTCAACCATTTCAGAATCAATTAGTTCACTTAAAGATTTATCAAAATCTTGTGTAAAATCTATTGCCTTGTGAAAAATTAGTTTCAATGGCTTAGTAATTTTAGATATCAGTCTTAAAGTAGAAAAATCTATTTCATTTTCAGGATTTAAACAACCGAAAACAACACCTTCAATTTTATTTTTTTTACAAAAATTTATGGTTTTTATTATCTTTTTAATGTCATTATTATTGTAGACAAAAGAGTTTGAATGTGGTCTTAACATACATCGAATTGGAATTGGGATGGTTTTAGATAAGGTTAAAAGTTCATCAAGATTCGGTGTTAATCCATCTTGATCAAGATTAGAACAATATTCAATTCTATTTGCACCAGCTTCATATGCACGGACAGCATCCTTTAGATTATCAACACAGACTTCCTTTACAACCATTAAAAATGATATCTTCTAAAAGTCTCCATAGCTTCATAATCTGCCATACCTAACTCTCTGTATTGTTTTGCTATGTCTCGATTTCTTTCCTCAACTCTTTCCCAAAATTCTCTTTTATCATCACCCTGGAACATAACAGAATTATTTTGAGATTTATGATAAAAGATAGATTTTCTTTTCTTTAAAACCTGTTGAGGACTTAATGGTACAGCCATATCTATTTCATTAATTTCCCACTCATGCCATGCGCCTCTATATAACCACACCCAACAATTATTCATGAATTTTTCTTTCTTTAACTTTTTTAAAGATTGGAAAAGAAGCTTTATGCAAACTGCGTGTGTTCCATGAGGATCTGCAAGATCTCCAGCAGCATAAATTTGATGAGGTTTTATTTTTGAAATAATTTGATTCATCAGATCTAAATCGTTTTTTGAAGTTTTATTTTTAACAATCTTTCCAGATTCATAAAATGGCAATCTTAAAAAATGAATGTTTTGATCATTTATTCCAACGTAACGAATTGCAGCTAATGCTTCCTTTTCTCTAATTTTAGTGGCGACTTCTCTTATAAATTTATCATCAATTATTTCATTATTATCTAATAATTTCTTTTTAGTATTGTTAATAAACTTGTCATCAACATTAAAAACATCCGAGTAAACTTCTAAAAATTTTAGTACTGAATCATTTGAAACAGCAATATTTCCAGATGTTTGATAAACAACATGTACATCATGCCCTTGATCAACTAGTCTTTGAAATGTACCTCCCATTGATATTACATCATCATCAGGATGAGGACTAAAAATTATTACCTTCTTTTTATNNGGCTTGGCCCTTTCNGGTCTATATGTGTCATCTGANTTGGGTTTTCCACCTGGCCAACCAGTTATNGTTCTTTGNACCCTATTAAAAATTTCAATATTTAAATCGTGAGTNGATTGATTAGCAGCTAAATCTGATANATGNTTTTGTATNTAATCTCTAAGAGATAATCTAAGAATTGACTTATTAGTTTTCTTACATAACCATGTGACTGCTCTTGTTTTACTATCNAAATCCCATTTGACATTACCATCNACCAACCAAGGNGATTCTATTCTTGTTAATTGAGATGAACTTCCTTTATCCAAAACAAAAGTTGTGTTTTTATGTTTTTGAAGAAAACTCGCAGTAATATTTTGGGTTATTTCAGATTCTATCGACTTGAAAACTACATCTTTCTTGTTTTCACCCCACGCAAGTAGTACAACTCTTTTAGCTTTTAAAATAGTTGAAACACCCATTGTAATTGCTGTCTTTGGAACATTATAAATTCCTCCAAAAGCTTTAGAAGCATCTTCTCTAGTTAAATAGTCTAACTTAATTAATCTAGTTCTTGAATTACGACTAGATCCTGGTTCGTTAAATCCAATATGACCTGTTCTACCAATACCTAAAAGCTGGAAATCAATTCCTCCNAGTTTTTCAATTTTNTCTTCATAATTTTTACAATACTTTTCGACTTCATTCTTTTTNAAATCACCTTTTGGAATATTTACGTTACTATCCTCAATGTCAATATGATTAAATAAATTTTCATACATAAAAGTGTAATAGCTTTCAGAGTTTTNTGGGGATAATGGATAATATTCATCAAGATTAAATGTTATAACATTTTTAAAGCTTAGTTTTTCTTTTTTATGAATATTAATTAGCTCTTCATAAACTGTTATTGGAGATGAACCAGTAGCTAAACCTAAAACACATTTTTGTTTTTTAGACTGNTTATATTTAATCAAATCGGCAATTTCTCTAGCAACTTCTTTTGATCCAATTTTAGAATTATCAAAAATAACATTATGAATTTTTTCAAGTCTTGTTTCCTGGGTANNCCCTGGTTTTANATGTTTNAATAACTCACTCATTTGANAGTATTTTTTTAGATATANTAAATAGTATNTATGAAAANATAATTGTTGTTGTTAAAAAAATAANACCACTNNTAATTTCTCCATAAATGAAATATCCTGTTGAGAANAGTGCTGAATAAATTGCAAAACATCCAAGAATCATACATAAAATNCCTCTTGGAACAATCCATTCAGAATTATTTTCACTTTCACTTAGTTTAGCTAAATCTTTAATTCTTTTCCAACCAGGACCTCCAGGCTTTGTTTTTTTGTAAAATTTAACTAAAGTTTCATCATCATCAGGCTTGGTNATAAATGTAACTANAACCCAAACAAAAGTAGTGATCAATACAACCATTGGAAATTTAAAATAAGGTTGAATAAAATCTTCAGAAAAAATCATACTTCCAATAGGTGTAAATTCAAATAAAATTGACACTACNCCCGAACATATCATTGCTGCAATTTCACTCCACGCATTNATACGCCACCANAACCATCTCAAAATAAAAATTGAACCNGTACCAGCTCCAAACATTAAAATAATTTNAAATAATTGNAGAGCATTATTTAGCANNAGAGCTACTATAGAACTTACTATCATCANACAAATAACAGANATCCTNCCTACGTTAACTAAAGCTCTTTCATCACCATCATCTTTAATTAATGCCTTATAAAAATCATTTACTACATAGGAAGATCCCCAATTTAAATGAGTTGAAATGGTTGACATGTAGGCAGAAACCAGTGAAGCTAAAACTAATCCAAGGAGTCCAGAAGGCAATAATGTTAACATAGCTGGGTATGCTAAATCATGACCTATTTTACCCTCATCAACATTNGGAAATGTTTCTCTTATTGCATCTAAATCAGGAAATATGATTAGCGAAGCNAGAGCAACTAATATCCAAGGCCATGGTCGAAGTGCGTAGTGCATGATATTGAAAAATAAGGTTGCACCTAATGAATGATTTTCATTTTTGGCAGCTAGCATTCTTTGAGCAATATATCCACCTCCTCCTGGCTCAGCACCTGGATACCATGAACTCCACCATTGAACAGCAAGTGGAATGATTAATAATGTCCATAGTAATTCTTTATCTGATAAGTCAGGAAACATAGAGACTTTAGATGAAACTAAATCGTTATTTAGAATCCCAGTTACACCACCAACTTCAGGTAAATTAATTAAATAATATGCTGCTCCTATGGCACCAGCCATTGCAGTAAAAAAGAGAATAAAATCAGTATANACCACTCCTCTAAAACCACCAACCGCACTAAAAATTAATGTAACTCCTCCAGCATATAAAACAGTCTCAATTGCTGAAATATCAAGCATAATTGCACCAATTTTTATTGCAGCTAAGGTTACACCAGCCATAGCTAAAACATTGAATATAATTCCTAAATAGATCGATCTAAAACCCCTTAAAAACCTTCCTGGAGCACCACTATATCTTAAATCATAGAATTCCATGTCAGTACTTACGCCTGATCTTCTCCACAATTTAGCATAAACAAAAACAGTTAATAAACCTGTAAGTAGAAAAATCCACCAGACCCAATTTCCTGAAACACCATTTTGTCTAACTATATCGGTAACTAAATTTGGAGTATCAGTAGAAAATGTTGTAGCAACCATTGATAATCCAAGTAACCACCAAGGCATTGTTCTTCCAGACAAGAAATATTCACTAGAACTTTGAGATGATTTTTTTGAAACAGCAAAACCAATTGCTAAAACAAGAAAGAAAAAAAAGAATATAATTATTTTATCAAAAGTAGTTAGTTGTATCATTCAATTAAAAATAGAAAATCATTTTCGATTTTCCATGTTCAATCAAATAATTTATTAATTGTATGAATATCTGATTTTGAAGTAAGGTCGGGGACATGTTCAGCAATAGCAATACCTTTCATATNTGAGCTACTTTCATTAATCATATTCATTATTGCTGTTGGAAGTTCTTTTTCTTTTCGAATAGGGTTTAAGGGACAATTTTCTAAAAATTTAAATATTTCACCACTAAACTTAAAAATATTCATACTCACTCTAATCTTATTTGAACTGTCTAGATTATCTTGAACTTGTTCGGGTGTAGGCTTTTCAATAAATAAATTTAAATTATCATCCGAATCCATTTTCACAATTGAAAATGAGGAAACTCTTTCTTTGGGGAATTCTAAATAATCTCTATCATATGCTAAAAANGCATTAGTATATTCATTGTTCTTTATTAAATTAAAGGCATTTACTGAGTAAAGATTATCACTATTACAAACACAAAAAGATGATTGTTTTAGTTCTGGTATTTGTTTCATAGTTTGATAGACTGCATCAGAAGTTCCTAAAGGTTTAAGTCTATCATTTGGTATTTCTTGAATGGCAAATTGAATATTAAAATCAAATTCATNATTAAATTTTTCAATAGTATTTTTAAAACTCTCNTAATCCTTACTTACAAGCAAAATGACATTTTTAAAACCTGCTAATGAAATATTTTTTAGTAAATAAAATATAAAGGGTTTATTATTTCCAAATGTAATTAATGATTTACTTGATTTATTTGCTTGCTCAACTTTTTCATTCTCTAANTCAGTATCTTCAGATGTCTTCATTCTTGAGGACATTCCTCCAGCCAGTATAACAATTGTTTCANTCATGTTAATTAAACTTTTTGCAAAGATACCACTCTATTACTAATCTATTGCCTTGATCTTAAATTTTTCAAGAGCAGGAGTTGTTCTGGCATTTAACAAGATTGATTCAATTTTTTCTACAATCATTGGATTATCATCTGAAACATTATTTATTTCTGTAATATCATCTTCAAGGTTATATAATTGTAGAGGCTGNGGTCCCTTTTGAAGATCAGTTTTAATTCCTTTCCATTTTCCAAANCTAACTGCTTGTTGTCCACTTTGAGTAGAAAATTCCCANTATAAATACTCATGCTTTTTTTGGTCTTTATTTGNTAGCACTGGTAAATAACTTAAACCATCAATNTAATCTGGCTTGTCTAAATTTAAAATATCTAAAGCAGTTGCATAAAAATCTTGAAATGCAGAAATATGANTAGTTGTTCTTTCATTTTTAATTTGATTAGGCCAATGTGCAATCATAGGCACTCTAATTCCTCCTTCATAAACTCTGCCTTTAACCCTACTTCTATCTCCATTTAAAATTCCAGCGCTATTGAAATAATCTATGTCTACATGATTTACATGAGTGGGTCCATTGTCACTTGTAAAGATTATCAAAGTATTTTCATATTTTCCAATTTCCTTAAGTTTCTCAACTATTTCTCCAACTTGTTGATCTAAGTATGAAATCATTGCAGCATATGTAGCTTTGGGATATTGATTAGGATAATACGATCTGCCAACGTATGGTTTTTCAGGCCCTATTTTATTTCTATAGTAATCTACCCATTCCTTGGGCGCTTGTAAAGGTAAGTGAGGTATTGGTGAAGCGTAATAGAGAAAAAAATTCGAATTTTTATTTTCTTCAATAAAATTAAGTGCTTCGTTGTGCATTAATGTTGCTGAATAATCTGCCTGGTTATATTTATTGTAGCTTTCTTCTGAATTTATATCTGCACCAGGATCAAGACCTTCTTGTTTTGTTACTATGTAATTATTTAAAATATCTTTTTCAGTATTTTTCCATAAGTGTGTAGGATAAAAGGTATGAGCTTGTCTTTGGCAATTATACCCATAAAAAAAATCAAAACCCATTAAGTTTGGAATACTGTTAGTATGTGGAGCTCCTAACCCCCACTTGCCAACCATTCCAGTTTTATAGCCATTGTCTTTGAAAACTTTTGCTACAGTGACAGTTGAGTCAGGAAGTGGTCTTTGACCTTCTAACGATGGATCATTAAACATAGCTTCAAAACTCCAAACATCTCCTCTTTCCGACCACTCTCCATTATTTCTAATATGCGTGTGACCAGAATGTTGACCTGTCATAAGCACACTTCTTGCTGGAGCACAAACTGGTGAACCAGTATAATGATCGGTAAATAATAAACCTTTTTTTGCTAGAGCATCTATATTGGGAGTTTCAATAATTTTTTGTCCATAAATCCCTAATTCCCCATAACCTAAATCATCAGCTAATATGTATATAACATTAGGCTTATCATTTACTTGATTGTTACAACCTGTAGTTAATCCCAGTAATATTATCAAAAAAGTTTTAACGATCTTACTCATTTCTTAAAAGTTTTATTAATAACAATATATATATTTACTTTTGATTTATGAAAGAAGGTTTCTCTAAATTATCAAAGCAAGAAAAAATAGACTGGGTACTAAAAACCTTTTTTAAATCAGGGCTTAAAGATTCCGAAATTTTAAAAAAATATTGGAATGATGACAATTCAATTCAAACCATTCATGATGAATTTGCAGAAAATACCATAACCAACTTTTACCTTCCATTAGGCGTAGCACCAAATTTTATTATCGATAAAATTAATTATACAATTCCAATGGCAATTGAAGAAAGTTCTGTTGTTGCTGCAGCATGTAAATCAGCAAAATTTTGGTCTAAAAGAGGTGGCTTTAAGTCAACAATTGTTAATACAACTAAGACTGGTCAGGTTCACTTTAAATTTAATGGAAGTTCAAAAAAAATTAATGACTTATTTAATTCAATTAAAAATAAACTTAAAGATTCATGTAAAGAAATAACAAAAAACATGAATGAAAGAGGTGGTGGAATTAAAAACATGAAACTACTAGACAAGACAAAGTCAATTAAAAACTACTTTCAGATTGCCGTTGAGTTTGATACTGTAGATTCCATGGGAGCAAATTTCATTAACTCCTGTTTAGAACAAATTGCATTATCCTTTGAAACAGAATTCAATAGGTCTACTATTTTTAATGATGGTGAAGAACTCAAAATAATTATGAGTATTCTATCAAATTACACTCCCGAATGCGTAGTGAAAGTTGAGCTGAAGTCTAAAATTTCCAATTTGAAAAGTAAAGATATTTCAGATCCTGAAAATTTTGCTAAAAAATTTGTAGAAGCAGTTGAAATTGCTGAAAAAGATATTTCAAGAGCCGTAACTCATAACAAAGGTATTATGAACGGAATTGATGCAGTTGTTATTGCAACCGGAAATGATTTTAGAGCAGTTGAAGCTGCTATACATGCCTATGCATCTAAAGATGGAACATACAAAAGTTTAACTCATGCAAAAATTGAAAATGATGAATTAATCTATTGGATTGAAATTCCTATTTCAATTGGTACAGTTGGTGGAATAATCAATCTTCATCCAATGGTAAAATGGTGTTTAAACTTATTACAACAACCAAATAGTAAACAATTAATGAGTATAATTGGGGCAGCTGGTTTAGCTCAAAATTTCTCAGCTATTAAATCACTTATTACATCTGGGATTCAAGTTGGACACATGAAAATGCATTTAATAAATATTTTAAATTCACTAGGTGCTATTGATTATGAAAAAACAAAAATTATTGAATATTTCAAATCGAATAAAGTCACTTTTAATTCCGTTAAAACAGCTCTTGAAAAATTAAGAAAAAATGAGTTATAGCATAGAAAGCTTTGGTAAACTTCTAATTTCTGGTGAATACTTAATTCTTAAAGGAGCAAAAGGATTATCAATTCCAGTAAATTTTTCTCAAACACTAAATGTTGATGAAAACACAAGTGGATATTTTGACTGGAAAAGTTATGACATAGATAAAAATATCTGGTTCAGTTGTAAATTCAAAATTTCTGATTTTTACAACAAACAAAATTATAATAACAACCTATTATTATATGAAATCATCAAAAATTTAAATGAACTAAATCCTGGTATAATTTCAAATAAAAAAGGAATATCATTTAAAACTTTTATGAATTTTAATCATAATTGGGGATTAGGTTCATCATCAACATTAATACATAATTTATCAAAATGGGCAGATGTTGAACCATTTAGTGTGTATTGGAAAGTTACCAATGGTAGTGGCTATGATTTAGCATCATGTAAATATGATAAACCAATTATATATCAATTAATTAAATCTGAAACTCCAAAAATTGAATCTGTAAATTTTTTACCTGAATTTCATAAAAATTTGTACTTCATCTACCTAGATAAAAAACAAAGTTCAAAATCTGAAATTGAATATTTTGATAAAATTAATATTTCATCAGAATGTATTTCTGAAGTGAGTAGAATTACTGAAGAAATGATTAAATGTAGTAACGTTCTAGATTTTCAAAATCTAGTAAACCAACACGAAAAAATATTAGCCAAAGTATTAAATAAAAAAAGTATTAAGTAAGAGTTATTTAATGATTATGATGGTGCAATTAAAAGTTTAGGTGCGTGGGGTGGAGATTTTATTTTAGCTGTTGGTAATGATAATACCAAAAACTATTTTGAAGACAAAGGATACCAAACAATTTTTTCTTTTAAAGAAATGTTAAAAAATATTTAAAGTTTAAAGTTTGGCACGATTAATGAAATAAAGCTAATACAGAAAGTATACAATATTTTTTGGTTAGTTGTTGTTTTAAATGCCTGTATCATCCACAAAAGATACAGGCATTTTACTTTTAATCAGCTGAAACAACTGTCCTAAATCCAGTGTGTAAAGANCTACTATCAGGAGTTGTTTTCATTCTTGCAGCATTTCTATAACCACTACAATAAGAATCATTACATAGAAANCTACCTCCTCGAATTACTTTTTTTTCACTAAATGGTTCAACAGGATCATAACTAGAGTCTGGTCCTGTTGGATTTACAGATCCTTGTTTGGGTAACATAGAATAATAATTAGCATGATACCAATCAGAACACCACTCCCATACATTTCCAGCTAAGTCATATAAACCATAATTATTGGGCTTAAAAGATTTAACAGGTGCAGCATAATAAAATTTATCGGTTATGTTATTTTGATTNGGAAATTCTCCTTCCCAAGTATTTGCTTTTAACATCCCNTCATCAACTTTTTCATTTCCCCAACTATAAACNNTATTAATCATGCCAGCTCTTGATGCATATTCAAACTCAGCTTCAGTTGGTAATCTTTTACCAGCCCATTTACAATATTCATTAGCATCTTCCCAACTCACATGAACAACAGGATAATTATCTTTTCCAACTATGTCGCTTTGAGGTCCAAACGGCTGTTTCCAATTTGCATTCCTNATAAGTGACCACCATTTAGAATAATCATTTAAATTAGATGTAGAAGTTTCTTTGAATACTAGTGATGCTGGGCTTAATAAACTATCGTGAGGCTTNGGTGTTCCAGGTGGTAACATTTTTTTTATTTCATCCCAATCAATCTTTCTTTCGGCAGTTGTTATNTANCCAGTTTCATCTACAAATTTTTGAAATTCAGCATTTGTAACTTCNGTGATATCCATCCAAAATGAACTAACTGTAACTTGGTGTTTCGGGAATTCATCAGACCTTGCTTCCTCATTATCCCCACCCATTTCAAAATTTCCACCAGGAATAAAAACCATNCCTTCTTTTGATACTATTTTATCTTTTTTTGGACTTGAATTTTTACATGAAATATTGATAATCAATACAATACAAATTATTGATCTCAATATNATTTTATTACCGAAATAATTTATCATTTTAGAAAATTAATCAATTAATTAAACATTCTATGATTTTTATAAAATTATGATTAATTTAAAAAAATCAACAACAACTAACTTTTTATGAAATCTAAAAAATCTAAGGATTATTGGAGGAAGAATTTAAAGTATTTAATTATTCTTTTATCCATATGGTTTACAGTATCTTTTGGCTTTGGTGTAATTCTAGTCGATCAATTGAACACATTTCAATTTTTTGGTTTTAAATTAGGATTTTGGTTTGCTCAGCAAGGCTCAATATATGTATTTGTTATTTTAATTTTTGTGTATATATATTTAATGAATCGATTAGATAAAAACTTTAGATCAAGCAAATGAGTCTTCAATTTTCAATTTGGTTAATAGTAGGATTAACTTTTGCTTTATATATAGGTATTGCGATTTGGTCAAGAGCAAGTTCAACAAACGAGTTTTATGTAGCTGGTAAAGGTGTTCATCCAATNGCTAATGGGATGGCAACTGCTGCAGATTGGATGAGTGCAGCATCTTTTATTTCAATGGCGGGGATTATATCATTCTTGGGTTATGATGGTTCTGTTTACTTAATGGGATGGACAGGAGGATATGTTTTACTGGCTTTNCTTCTAGCACCTTACTTAAGAAAATTTGGAAANTTTACNGTCCCNGCATTTATAGGCGATAGATATTACTCTAATACAGCAAGAACTGTTGCTGTATTTTGTGCCCTAATTGTATCATTTACATATATAGCTGGACAGATGAGAGGGGTTGGCGTTGTTTTTTCTAGATATCTTGAAGTTGATATTAATTCGGGAGTATTTATAGGAATGGGAATTGTTTTATTTTATGCGATTCTTGGTGGAATGAAAGGTATAACTTATACTCAAGTCGCTCAATACTGTGTATTAATTTTTGCTTTCATGGTTCCTGCTATTTTTATTTCGATAGAAATGACTAATAATCCCATTCCTCANTTAGGCTTTGGATCTGTAGGATCTGATGGTNTATACTTACTTGACAAACTTAATGGGCTTCATCAAGAATTAGGATTTAGTCAATATACNTCTGGATCAAAATCAAAACTTGATATATTTTTTATTACTGCAGCTCTAATGATNGGAACNGCAGGTTTACCACATGTAATCGTAAGATTTTTTACTGTAAAAAAAGTAAGTGATGCAAGAAAATCAGCTGGATGGGCTTTACTATTTATAGCAATATTATATACTACTGCTCCNGCTATTGCAGTTTTTGCTAGAACAAATTTNATAGAAACNGTTTCAGAAAAAAATTATAATGATATGCCNTCTTGGTTTAAAAAATGGGAGGACACNGGATTATTAGAATTTAANGATAAAAACAATGATCAAATTATACAATANAACGGTAATGANACTATTAATGAATTGACAATTGATAGAGATATTATGGTTTTAGCTAATCCCGAAATCGCGCAACTACCTAACTGGGTAATTGCTTTGTTAGCTGCTGGTGCTTTAGCTGCAGCATTGTCGACAGCAGCGGGGCTTCTCTTGGTAATTTCATCATCAGTTTCACATGACTTAATTAAGAGAATAGTTAAACCTGATATTTCAGAAAAAGGTGAACTTATAGCAGCAAGACTCTCAGCTTTTTTTGCTGTACTACTTGCTGGATATTTTGGTATTAATCCACCTGACTTTGTTGCTGCAACTGTTGCTCTTGCTTTTGGTTTAGCAGCTGCATCCTTTTTTCCTGCAATTGTATTAGGAATTTTTTATAAAAGAATGAATAAAGAAGGTGCTATATCTGGTATGATAATCGGAATATTATTAATGCTATTTTACATGACAAAGTTTAAATTTGGATGGTTCGGTGGAGGAGATTCCTCAGATTGGTGGTTTGGAATATCTCCTGAGGGATTTGGCACTGTAGCAATGATTGTAAATTTTATAGTTTCTATTACAATTTCAAATTTAACTAAAGAACCTCCTAAAGAAATCATTGATTTAGTTGAAAACATTAGACTTCCAAATGAGACTGACGATTAATGAAATATCTATTTTTAATATTATCTGTTTTTACAATTTATTCCCAGAATGAAAATTTTGAAAAAAAATCTTTCATTTATGAGACTGACACTCTCAACTATAGAATTTTAAAACCACTTAATTATGATTCAAGTAAAAAATATCCCGTTCATCTATTTTTACATGGCGCAGGTGAGAGAGGCAATGATAACGAATCTCAATTGATTCATGGATCTAATTTNTTTTTGAAAGAAAATAATCGAAAAAAATATCCATCCTTTGTAATATTTCCACAATCTCCAAAAAACGATTGGTGGGGAGGTCATTATGATCCTTATAAATTTGATTACCAAGTCAAAAATTCAAAAGCATTAAAATTAGTGATTAATCTCATGGATGAATTTATCATGAGAAGTGATGTAAACAAAAATAAAATTTATGTAAGTGGATTATCTATGGGTGGAATGGGNACCTTTTCNATATTAAGTCAAAGGCCTGATATGTTTGCAGCAGCAACTCCAATTTGTGGTGATGGAGATCCAAATAGTGTAAAGTCATTTGCTAAAAAAGTACCAATTTGGATATTCCACGGTGCACTAGACAGAGTTGTTCATCCAAATAGATCTCTAATTATGGCTCAGGCTATAATTGAAGAGAACGGAAGTCCAAGAGTTACCATATATGAAAATGTTTACCATGATAGCTGGAATAATGCATTTGATGAGAAAGATTTTTTATCTTGGATACATTCAAAATCAAAAACCAATGAATAAATTTTTATTATTATCAATTATTTTTTTTAGTTTATCATGTAATAGTGAGAAAATGAACAGTGAAGTCTTTATTCAAGGTGGTGGTACACTTAATGATTGGGCTAACCTATCCAGATACGCTGAATCAAATAGCGAATTAAAAAAACAATCTGATGCTAATAGGGTTGTATTTATGGGAAATTCTATTACAGAAGGTTGGTCAAATTTTAATCCTGATTTTTTTATTAACAACCCTTTTGTAAATAGGGGAATTAGCGGACAAACAACACCTCAAATGCTAATTAGATTTAAGCCTGATGTAGTTAACTTAAAACCTAAAGCTGTTGTAATTTTAGCGGGAATTAACGATATAGCCGGAAATACGGGCCCTATGGAAATTGATAATATTGCTGAAAATATTTTTTCGATGACAGAAATTGCAAAAGCAAATAATATTGAAGTATACATTTGTTCAGTTCTACCTGCCAAGGATTTTCCTTGGTCTCCAGGGTTAAATCCTGCTGAAAAAGTTGTCAGGCTAAATAATATTTTAGAAAATTATTGTGAAGAAAATAATATAAAATACGTTGATTATTACTCTAAAATGAACGATGGCAATGGCGGATTAAAAGTTCCTGAATTCACTTCTGAAGATGATTTAGTTCATCCTAATAAACAAGGATATAGTGTAATGGAATCTGTCATATTAAGTGCTCTTGATTAATTAAGTTAATTTTTTTAAATTGAGGATAACATGAAAAAAAATATTTTTTATTTCATTATCCCTCTTTTTTGTGTGTTAATGATCAAATTCATTAATACNTCAACTCAAAGTGAGGAAATAACTATCTCAAATTCAAGTGATGTGGTACTGACTAGTAGTATTCCTGAGAATATTGATTTTAATTTTCATGTAAAACCAATTATTTCAGATAAATGCTTTGCTTGTCATGGTCCTGATGAAAAAGAAAGAGCGGCAAACTTAAGACTTGATACGGAAGAAGGATTGTATCAATTAACCGAGGACTTAAGTTCATATGTAATTAACAAGGAAAATCCTGAAAAAAGTGAATTGTTAAGAAGAATATTTCATGAGAATAAGTCAATCAGCATGCCCCCTCCAGAATCTAATTTAGTTTTAACTGATCATGAAAAAAGTATTCTTGAAAAATGGGTAATGCAAGGAGCTGAGTGGAAAAAGCATTGGGCATATATAAAGCCATCTCTTCCAAAAATTCCTGAAGTTAAAAATAAAGATTGGGTTACTAACCCCATAGATAATTTTGTGTTAAAAAATATTGAAAATAATCAATTGAATATTTCTAGTATTGAAAGCAAGGAAATATTAATTAGAAGATTATATTTTGATTTAATAGGTTTACCTCCCAGTGTTGAAGAAGTTGATGATTTTATTAATGATAAATCTGAAGATTCTTATTTGAATTTAGTAGATAGATTATTGGATTCCAAAAGCTATGGTGAGAGGATGGCTTCAATTTGGATGGATGTTGCTAGATATGGTGATAGCCACGGTTATCAAGATGATTTAGAAAGAGTAATGTGGCCATGGAGAGATTGGGTGATCCATGCTTACAATACTAATTTATCTTATGATAAGTTCATAACATGGCAAATTGCTGGTGACCTTATTCCAAATGCAACAAAAGAACAAATTATTGCTACTGGATTCAATAGAAATCATAAAATAACTCAAGAAGGTGGTGTTATTCCTGAAGAATATCGTTCTGAATATGTTGCTGACAGAACTAATACTACATCAAAAGTTATGATGGGATTAACTATGGAATGTGCNAGATGTCATAGTCACAAATATGATGATATTTCTCATGAAGAATACTATGGAATGTATAGCTACTTTAATAACGTTGATGAAGATGGATTGATTAGNTATAGTGATAAAGCTCCAAAACCAAACATAACAGTAACTAGAAATGANATTGAAAAAGATCTTGGATTTATTAATCTCCCAGATTCGATAAGTGAAGTTACTTTTATGGTTATGAAGGAGACTGAAAATTTAAGAAAAACTTACATTCTCAATCGTGGATCTTATGATTCACCAACTAAAGAAGTTAAATCTATGACACCCACTGCGGTGCTACCTATTAACAAAAGTAATTCTAATAGATTAGATCTAGCTAATTGGTTTTTTGATGATGAAAATCCCCTAACATCTAGGGTTGTTGTAAATAGATTATGGCAACAATTTTTTGGTGTTGGAATAGTTGCGACACCTGACGATTTTGGAAGTCAAGGGAATAGACCAACCAACCCTGATTTATTAGATTGGTTGGCAGTTACATTTATTAATGATAATTGGGATACTAAAAAATTTATAAAAAGAATTGTCACCTCATCAACTTACATGCAAACAAGTAAGGTTAATACTTCAAATAAAAAATTAGATCCGGAAAATGTGTTCTTATCTTATTTCCCAAGACAAAAATTAACTGCGGAAATGATAAGAGATAATATTTTAGCGTCAAGTGGTTTATTAGTTAACAAGATTGGTGGACCAAGCGTAAAACCTTATCAGCCTAAAGGATTATGGGACGAAGTAATTGGCGGAGGTGGTGGAAGTTTAGCTAGGTATGTCCCAAGTACTGGAGAAAACTTGTATAGAAGAAGTGTTTATACTTTTTGGAAAAAAACAGTTCCTCCTCCATCAATGATGATTTTTGATGCATCAAGTAGAGATAATTGTGAAGTTAAAAGACAAGACACAAGCACGCCTCTGCAATCTCTAACTTTGATGAATAATCCAGAATTTATAAAAGCAGCTAATTATTTAGCTGATAGAATTTTTAATGAAGAAGCTTCTTTGGAACATAAAATTAAATTACTTTACAGAACAGTTACTGGACGAAGTCCAAGTGATATTGAAATTGAAAAGCTTGCTCAATATTATGATGATGAAAATTTAGGTGATGATTTTTTAGCATTTAATAAATTAACAATGTTGGTGTATAACTTAGATGAAACAAGTCAAAAAAGCTAGATGAAAGAATTACATAATCATTTTATAAATAACAACAGAAGAAATTTTCTAAAAAAAACTGGATTGTGTATTGGTGGTTTAGCCTTAGGATCAATGTTAGATCCATTTAGCAATCAAAAAAGTGATCCATTTTCAGTTATTTCTAATAATCTAAATCTACCTCATTTTGCCCCAAAGGCTAAGAGAATAATTTATTTNTTTCAAAGTGGCGGACCTTCACAACATGATTTATTTGACTATAAACCAAAACTTAACGAAATGAAGGGAATTGATTTNCCTGAATCTGTTAGAATGGGTCAAAGACTAACAGGNATGACATCAGGACAGTCAAATTTTCCTTTAGTCGGTGGTGTTTCAAAATTTAAACAATATGGTGAAGCTAGAGCATGGGTAAGTGATTTACTCCCATACATAGGAA
>NZOB01000066.1 GCA_002693085.1 Flavobacteriaceae bacterium
CTTTGATTCATCACCATTTTCTGGTGTAAAGGTCATGGTAAGTTTACCCTTCCCATGAGTAACAAAATCTGTTGCTCTGTATTGATCCCCGAACGCATGTCTTCCAATACAAATAGGTTTGATCCATCCCTGAACGTATCGAGGAATATTTTTCATGATGATTGGTTCACGAAAAACGGTACCTCCAATTATATTCCTTATGGTACCGTTAGGAGATTTCCACATTTTCTTTAATGTGTACTCTTTTACTCTTTGCTCATCTGGCGTAATGGTTGCACATTTAATACCGACATTGTATTTTTTTATTGCTTCTGCAGCATCTACAGTAACCTGATCGTCTGTAAAATCTCTATGTTTTAGACCTAAATCAAAGTATTTAATATCTAAATCAATGTATGGTAAGATTAATTTCTGTTTTATAAAATCCCAAATTATTCGGGTCATTTCATCCCCATCGAGTTCTACAACAGGATTAATTACTTTAATTTTTGACATGAATTATTTTTTAACCTCTTTAATTCTAGCTTTTTTACCTCTCAATTCTTTGAAATAATAAATCCTAGATCTTCTTACTTTACCTTTTTTATTTAATTCAATTTTCTTGATGGAAGGTAAATTGATAGGAAAAATTCTTTCGATACCCACAGTTCCAGACATTTTTCTTACTGTAAAGGTTTTAGTCTTTCCAGTACCTTTAATTTGAATAACAACACCTTTAAAAAACTGTGTTCTTGTTTTCTGTCCTTCTTTAATTTCGTAATAAACTGTGATTGTATCTCCTGATTTGAATGATGGGAATTCATTTTGATTTATGAATTCATCTTGTACGTATTTTACTAAAGATTCCATTTTTTTGTATTTAAATGATTAACATACATATGCATCAGAGGTTAACCAACGGGTGGCAAACTTACATATTTTTTGTTTTTTAAAAAAATTATTTATTAAGTAAATCAGGTCTAATCTTTTTTGTTTTTTCTAAAGATTTTTTTTCTCTCCAATTCTCTATTTTCTTTTGATCTCCTGAGAGAAGTATTCCTGGAACTTCCATTTTGTTAAATGATGATGGTCTTGTATAAACTGGTGGCGCAAGAATATTGTCTTGAAAAGAATCTGTCAATGCAGAAGTTTCATCATTTAACACACCTGGGATTAATCGAACTATTGAATCACATAATACTGCAGCTGGAAGTTCACCACCAGATAATACATAATCACCAATAGAAATCTCCATTGTAACAAAATTATCTCTGATTCTTTGATCAATTCCTTTATAATGACCACAGATAATAATTAAATTCCCAGAAATTGATAGTTTATTACTTGTTTTTTGATCTAAAATTGGAGCGTCTGGTGTCATAAATATTACTTCCGAATATTCATCTTGTTTTTTTAAAAAATTAATACAGTTGAAAATGGGTTCAATCATTAAGACCATTCCTGATCCACCTCCAAACTGATAATCATCAATTTGTTTTTTTTTGGAAGAAGAATAATTTTTTAGATCATGAAAATTAATTTCAACAATTTTCTTTTCAACAGCTCTTTTCATTATTGATCCTGAAAAAGGACTTTCTAGTAATTCTGGTGTTGCACTAATTATTTCAATTTTTTTCATCTATTTAGTCAAAAATTAGCCTTTCCTTTTCACCGTTAAGATCAATAAAAGTAATTTGATAAATATTTTCATTTTCAAATGAGCTCAACTCTGAAGTTGAATGGATTGGAGTTTCATTAATTTCTGAAAGAATATAACCCGCTCGAACACCCATTCTATAAAGAGTTCCATTTCTGTTAACAACTACAATAACTCCGTTTTCTATAGATTTTTCATCTAATATTTTTTTTGTTGCGTCCTTTAACTGCATTCCGTAAAATTGAACATAAGTGCTTCTTTTGAGATTAACTTTTAATTTTTTTGGTATTCCTTTTCTGTCAATAACTACATCTAAGATATCTCCTGGTCTCTTTGAATTCAAGTAACCTGTCAAATCTGAAAATTTTTTAATATTGACATTATTAATTTTTATTATTACATCCCCTTGCTTAATTCCCGCCAGATGTGCTCCCATACTTTCATCAGTACTATTTACATAAAAACCCTCTGTTATTGATAGTCCTAATTCATTTGACAACTCGGCATTAAGACTTTGGCCTGTAACACCTAATAGTCCTCTTTGAACATCGCCAAATTCAAGAATATCTTCGTAAATTTTTCTTGCTATGTTACTTGGTACGGCAAATGAATAACCAATAAAACCAGCATTATTACTTTGTATAGCAGTATTTATTCCAATTAAGTCACCATTAATATTTACAAGAGCTCCACCGCTATTTCCACTGTTTACAGCGGCATCAGTTTGAATAAAAGACTGATTCTTTGAATCGTAGTCATTCAAATCTCTAGATTTAGCACTTATTATTCCAGCAGTTACAGTTGATGTTAGATTAAAGGGGTTACCAACAGCTAAAACCCATTCTCCAATTTTTGTTTGATCAGAATCTGCAAATCTTATGTAGGGAAATGAATTATTTCCAGAAATTTTTAAAACGGCAATATCTGAGTTTTCATCACTACCTATAATTTCTGCAACAAAAGTTTTATTGTCGTTTGTAGTTATTTCAATTTCACTTGCATTTTCAATTACATGAAAGTTTGTTATAATATAACCATCACTCGAAACTATAACACCGGATCCAGTACCTACTGTTCTTCTATTTTGACTGTTTCCATAAAATAAGTCCCAAATACTATTATTTCCTTTTGAAAGAGCTGTGTTTTTAACATGAACTACTGAATTAATAGTTTTTTCTGCTGCAATAGTAAAATCTGGGTTTTGAAAAAATCTTAATTGAGGATTGGGCTCAGCTTTTTGAAAATCATTTGAGTTATTAATAGTTTTAAATGTATTGTTTAAGGCAAAACTTTTTTCATCATTTAAAGATTTAAAAATGATATTTATCAAAACTACTAGAATAATAATTCCAAGAATATTTTTTAATCTTTTCATACTTTTTTTTTATAAAATTAATTTATTTGATTTTTTTCGTTTAATTTTTAACTTCTTTTTAACAGAACATTCAATATTTATAAATTGCACAATATGAATATTAAGTTTTCAAAATATCAAGGCACTGGTAATGATTTTATCATCATTAANAACCTATCAAATTTCTTTCCAAAAGATGATAATAAACTCATAAGTGTATTATGTAATCGAAAATTTGGTATTGGTGCAGATGGTTTGATTTTAATTAATAAACATAGTTCTCTGCCATTTGAAATGAATTATTATAATTCTGATGGATTTATTGGTTCAATGTGTGGTAATGGCGCTAGATGTTCAGTTCATTTTTCNTTTATAAATAAAATTATAAAATCTAAAACAAAGTTTAATGCTTTTGATGGAATACATAGTGGTATTGTAGATCATGATATAATAAAAATTTCAATGTCAGACGTTATTGGTTTTGAAAAATATGAGGATTATTTGTTTATTGATACAGGATCACCTCATTTAGTGAAAATTGTTCAAGATGTAAATTCTATAGATTTGATTAATGTATCACAAAAAATTCAACAAAGTAAACATTTTAAAGANGGTGTAAATGTTAATTTTATCAGTAAAAACAGTGACAATTCATTTGAAACTCGAACATATGAAAGAGGTGTAGAAGACGAAACCCTTTCTTGTGGAACTGGTGCTGTAGCGGCAGCAATTGCATTAAATATTTTATCTTTAGAAGATAGTAATGAGATTAACCTAAAAACAAAAGGCGGTCTTTTAAATATTAATTTTAGAAAATCAAATAACNAATACACTGATATATATTTATCTGGAAAAGTAAAAAAGGTTTTCGATGGTGTTATAAAGGTTTGAAAAAAGTAAAATACATCTTTATTATTTTAATACTAGTTCTTGGACTTGTAGGAGGATATTATTATTACAATGTTTTTTTAAAAACTAACACTAAATTTAATAAAGACTACATTTTTTTACACGTTCCTAGTTCTTCAGATCAAAATCAGCTTCTCGATTNATTAAAAAATTATTTAATAGATATGCCAAAGTTTATAGAGGCAGCTAATTATAAAGGTTATTTAGATAATATTAAACCTGGAAGATTTAAAATTGTAAATGGAAACAACAATACTGAAATTATAAATTCATTAAGATCTCAAAATATTCCGTTAAAAGTTACTTTCAACAACATAGAAACTATAAATCAGCTTTTTGGCCGTATTTCACTAAAGATTGAAGCAGACAGTTTAAGCCTAGTAAAGGTTTTCTCTGATAGAGAGTTTTTAAATGATTTAAACNTTAATAATGAGTCGGTTTTTTCTTTATTTATCCCTAATACTTATGAATTTTTTTGGAACACTAGTGCACTGCAGTTTAGGGAAAGAATATTAAAAGAGTTTGATATTTTTTGGAATGATGATAGAATTAACAAATCCAAAAAAATTAATTTAAATCCAATCGAGGTAATGACTCTTGCATCAATTGTTCAGAAAGAGACACCTAAGGTAGATGAAAGACCTACAATTGCAGGAGTTTATTTAAATCGATTAGATAAAAGAATGAAACTACAAGCAGATCCAACTGTTGTNTATACAATTAAAAAAAGAGATGGATTTGATACAAAAATAAGAAGAGTGTTATATAAAGATTTACGAATTAAATCACCCTACAATACTTATGTTAATAGAGGCTTACCACCTGGCCCAATAGTTACGCCAGATATTTCTGCTATTGAAGCTGTATTAAATCCTTTGGACCATTCCTTTATTTATTTTGTTGCAGATGTTTCNAACCCTGGATATCATTTATTNTCAAGAACTAATGCTGAACATAACCAGAAAAAAAGACAATANACCAAGTGGTTNAGAGAAAGAAACATTAGAAGATAAATAACTGATTATCAGATAATTAAAAAAATACTTAGTTTTGCAAGCATAAGCAGTCATTGATTGTTTAAAACTTTAGTATTGTTTTTTAAAATAAGACTAATATCAATTTTTTTAATAGCCATNCTATTTGGCCCGGCATTCCCTCCCTCAAATTTAACCATTTCAACCTCTGGTGATTTTGAATATACCACTTCGTTAAATTATGATTTTGAGCAAATTAAGCATACTGTTCCNTTCATAAAAAAAGATTTTATTGGTTTTAAAGAATTTTTAGGTTTTTTTGAATCCGGATCTGATTACAAAAAAATTAATAGACTAGGATATCTTGGAAAATATCAGTTTGGAAAATCAACCTTAAAAGTTTTAAAAATAGATTATCTAAAAAATGATTTTATNAATGAACCAGCTCTTCAAGAGANAGCTTTTCTCATGAATGTGATGAGAAATAAATGGATACTCAGAAGAGAGATTAGCAGGTTCAATGGACTTGTTATCANTGANATGTTCATNACCGAATCAGGTATAATTGCTGCAGCNCATCTTTCAGGTCCTGGAAATGTTAAAAAATTTTTGCGTAGTTACTGTGATAGTGAATTGGANCTTAAGGATGCTAATGGTACTAAAATTTCGGATTACCTCAAAACTTTTAAAAATTATAATATATCAGAAATTGAAGCTGTAAGAAAACCTTCTTATATTAACTAATCAGAAAATTTTTTAGTAAGATCTTCAACATATTTTCTAAAGTGCTTGTCAGTAAACGCTAGATTGTCAACTGTTTTACAAGCATGAAGTACAGTAGCATGATCCCTGTGACCAATTTTTGTTCCTATGCTTGCAAGAGAAGCTTTTGTAAACTTTTTTGAAAAAAACATTGCAAGTTGTCTCGCTTGAACAATGTGTCTTTTTCTTGTTTTAGATTGTAGGGTAGTGACGTCCATTTGAAAATAATCAGAAACAACTTTTTGGATGTGATCAATTGAAATTTCTTTTTTAGTGTTTTTGACAAATTTTTCTACAACAATCTTAGCAAGTTCAATAGTAATTTTCTTTTTATTAAAAGATGATTGTGCCATAAGTGAAATAATTGCACCTTCAAGTTCTCTTACGTTAGACTTTATATGTTTTGCTACGTAAAAAATGATTTCATCTTCCATTTCAACTCCATCAACAGCTAGTTTGTTTTTAATTATTGAAATCCTTGTCTCATAATCAGGAGTTTGAAGTTCAGCGGATAATCCCCATTTAAATCTAGAAAGTAATCTTTGCTCTATCTCTTGCATATCAACAGGTGCTTTATCAGATGTTAATACAACTTGTTTACCATTTTGATGAAGATGGTTAAAAATATGAAAGAATACATCTTGGGTTCCTGCTTTACCTGAGAAAAACTGAACATCATCAATTATAAGAACATCAATTAACTGGTAAAAGTGAATAAAATCATTTCTGTTGTTTTTCTTGACAGATTCTATATATTGTTGAGTAAATTTTTCAGCAGAGATATATAAGACTGTTTTTTCTGGAAACTTTTGTTTAATATTTATTCCAATAGCATTAGCTAAATGTGTTTTTCCTAATCCAACTCCACCAAAAATTAGCAATGGATTAAAAGATGTTCCGCCAGGTCTATTTGAAACAGCATATCCAGCAGATCTAGCTAGCCTATTTGAATCTCCTTCTAAAAAGTTATTAAAATTATAATTTGGATTAAGTTGAGAGTCTATTTTAAGATTTTTAATTCCTGGAATTACAAATGGATTTGTTAATTCTGATTTTAAAAAATTTGTAGAACTCTCAATTGTTTGAGACTTGATTTTTGGTTTATATTGACTAGGAATTTTTTCCGTAAAAGATTTTGAAGATCCAAAAGAGTTTTCCATTTTAATAATATAAACTAGCTTAGCATCATCACCAAGTTCTTTGTTGAGGGATAGCTTTAATAAATTAATATAATGCTCTTCAAGCCATTCGTAGAAAAATTTACTCGGTACCTGAACACTTAAGACATTGTGGTCAAGTTTTACAGGCTTTATTGGCTCAAACCAAGTTTTATATGCTTGCAGTTGTATGTTATCTTTTATAAAATTGAGACAATTATTCCATACTGATTCTGCAGTCATCTATATAAATTTAATTTAGTTTGTTGTTATTAAATTGATAAACTAGAGTAAGCCTATCTTTATAATCACACAAACAAATATGTACATTTTTTTTTTAAAAAAAAATCATTTCACTATTGATTTTTAAAAAACTTTTTTTGATATTATCGCTAACTTAAAAGCAACTAATTTTTTGACCAAAAAAACTTTAAAAAATATAATTAATGTTAGATACTCTGAAACTGATACAATGTCTTTCGTTCACCACAGTAACTATTTAAAGTATTATGAAATTGGAAGACTTGCTTGGTTTAAAAATATAGGTTTTTCATATAAGAAATTAGAATCGGAAAATATCATTTTACCTGTGGTAGAAACAAAAATTAAATTTAGGAAACCAGCTTTTTTTGATGATGAATTGGTTTTAGAAACTACTATAATTAAACCACCATCCTATTCAATTGAATTTAATTATATAATTAAAAAAAATGATGAGTTAATTAATGAAGGTTATACTAAATTAATATTTTTAAATAGTACCGATAAAAAGCCAATAAGGTGTCCAAAAAATATATTAAAAAAAATTAATGATTTCTTATGATTTTAAGATTATCATCTTTTATGTTTTCTTCATAAAATTTTGTACCATTTATCTTTGGAGCTAAGACTCCTTTTTTTAATTTATTTTTTGATTTAAACACTCTTGCTTCATCCCATAAATTATTTTCTATAAAAGTTTTTAAAGTTTTATTACCACCTTCAACTAAAACACTTTGTATATTTTTTTTATGTAGGAAATTAGTAATGTTTTTAATATTTAAATCGTTCCCATTATGAATGTAGAGTGTGTCTTTTGATTTAATTTTAGGATTTCCAATGACAATCTTAATTGGATTATTATTATCCCAATTTCTTGAGTTTAACTGAGGATTATCAAAATCAACTGTTTTTGACCCAACTAATATAGCATGTTCTTGACTTCTCCACTTATGTACATATTGTCTTGAAACATCGTTTGAAATCCAGTAGGGTCTATTATTATTTTTGTGTTTTGGAGAAATTATACCATCATCAGTTTCTGCCCATTTTAAAATTATATATGGTCTTTTTTTAGTTTGAAAAGTAAAAAATCTCTTATGTAGTTCAAGACACTCATTTTCTAATACACCTACTTTAACATCAATATTATTATTTATTAATTGATCAATTCCTGATCCATTAACAAGAAGGTTAGGATCTTTGCATCCAATTATTACTGTCTTAATTTTACTTTCAATAATTTTTTTTGTACAGGGTGGAGTTTTACCGTAATGTGAACATGGTTCAAGAGTTACAACCATGGTGGAATTTTCTAAATATTTTTTATCATTAATATTTTCAATTGCATTAATCTCAGCATGATTTTGACCAGAANTTCCGGTATATCCTTCACTTATTATTTTTCCGTCTTTGTAGATCAGAGCTCCCACATTAGGATTAGGATAAGTATGACCTAATGCTGAATTACCAATAGCTACACATCTTTGCATTAACAATTCATAATTCATTTTTAAATATTATAAGTAATTTTATAATGCTAAGTTAGAAATGAAATTTGACATAAGAAAAATTGAAAAAAAGGATAATTTTTTTATAAAAAAAATTTTAATAAATGTGATGAATGAGTATGGTGTTCCGTCTGAAGGAACAGCTCTTGCCNATGTAGAATTGAATCATATGTACGAATCATATTTATTAGATAAACACATTTATTATATTTTAACTATTGAAAATAAAATTGTTGGAGGAGCTGGTATAGCACCACTTAAAAACTCANATAAAAATATTTGTGAACTTCAAAAGATGTATTTTCTTCCTGTTGCNNGGGNTAAAGGTCTAGGTAGTTTGATGATTAAAAAATGTATAGATTATGCATCTAAATCTAGATTTGAATATTGTTATATTGAAACCATGCATAATATGATTAATGCACAAAAACTATATAAAAAGTACGGTTTTGAATTTATTGACAGTCCATTAGGAAACACTGGACATTCGTCATGCCCGGTATGGATGTTGAAAAAATTATGAGACTTATAGATTTTAAACATCACGTTCAAGACAAGCTCTGTTCTATATACAATGAGANTGAATCTGAAGTTATTTTTTATGAGTTAATCGAAAATTTTTTAGGTATAACCAAAATAAAGTACATAGTTGATAAAGAACATCTGATATCAAACTCTGAAATACTTATTTTAAATCAAAAAATTAATCAACTAGAATTAAATGAACCTTTGCAATATGTAATAGGAAATAAAAAAATATTTGGAATAAATTTTAAACTTAATGATAGTGTATTAATTCCAAGGCCTGAAACTGAAGAGTTGTGTTCTTGGATTTTATCCCATCAACTTAATGATATTAAAATTTTAGATATTGGAACTGGTTCTGGTCTTATCGCTTTAGTATTAAAAAAGCATATTAAGAATAGCACAGTCGATGGGTGGGATAACTCAATTAAGGCTTTAAACTTAGCTAAGTCAAATGCAAAAAAAAATAATATTAATGTAAACTTTAAATTAAATGATATTTTTAAGAAAGACATTCCAAAAAACGAGTATGATTTAATTGTTTCTAATCCNCCTTATGTTTCATATGATGATTACAATAAAATTCATGAAAGAGTAAAAAAATATGAGCCTAATAATGCTATTTTTGTAAATGATAATGATCTATTAATTTTTTACAAGATTATAATTAAAAAGGCTTCAATATCTTTAAGAAAAAATGGTCTTATTTTTTTTGAGTGTAATGAAAAAAATATTGATGATGTTTTTAATGTTTTAAAAGATNATAGATTTAAAAATATAGATATAAAAAAAGATTTTAGAAATAAAAAAAGAATGATTAAAGCGCAAAAATGAGCCCANAAGAGAAAATTTATTTTTTAAGGGATGAACTTCATCATCATAACCATCTATATTATGTTAAAAATGAACCTNTAATTAGTGATTATGAGTTTGATTTAAAATTAAATNAACTAATCAGTCTTGAAAATGAATATCCTCAATTTTATGATCCTAATTCACCTACTGTTCGTATTGGAAGCTCTTTGTCTAATGATTTTGAAAGTATTACTCATAAATTTCAAATGTATTCTCTAGAAAACTCATATTCAATTGAGGATCTAAAAAATTGGGAAGCAAGAATTAAAAAAAAATTAGGAATAAATGATATTAGTTATTGTTGTGAATTGAAACTAGATGGAGTATCAATCAGTTTATCATACGATTCTGGAATTTTTGCTCAGGGTTTGACCAGAGGCGATGGAGTTGTAGGTGATAATGTAACCAATAATCTTAAAACAATAAATACAATTCCGTTAAAAATCAAGAATGAATTAAATTTTGATATAAGAGGTGAGATTGTTATAGAAAAAAATGATTTTATAAAGCTAAATCAAGATAGATTAAATAATGGTGAGCAGCCTTATATGAATCCTCGTAATACCGCATCAGGAAGTATTAAATTAGTTAAAAGCGAGGAAGTAAAAAAGAGACCTTTAAAATGCTATTTATTTCAGATTGTTGGTAATGATTTGCCATTCAGAACTCAGGTTGAGTCATTAAATTATGCTATTGATTGTGGATTCAATGTCTCTAATACTTTCAAATTTTGCAAAAACTTAAGTGAAGTAATTCAATATTTAAATTATTGGGAAAAAAACAAAGACTCTAATGATTTTGAAATTGATGGAGTTGTTATAAAAGTTAATAAGTTAGAATTTCAAAAAGAATTAGGTTTTACTTCTAAATTTCCAAGGTGGGCCATTGCTTATAAATTTAAAACAGAACAAGTAACCACTAAATTAATTGATGTTTCATATCAAGTTGGTAGAACTGGAGCAGTAACACCAGTTGCTAATTTAAAACCTGTTATATTAAACGGAACTACAGTAAAAAGAGCATCTCTTCATAATTCTGATCAGATAGAAAAATTAAATTTAAAATATGATGATCATGTTGTTGTGGAAAAGGGTGGAGAAATCATACCAAAAATTGTTGATGTAGTAATAAGTAAAAGATCCAGAAACTCTAAAGAATTTGTTTTTATAAAGAATTGTCCCTCATGTGATAATGAATTGGTAAAGATTGAAGGCGAAGCTCAACATTACTGCCCAAACAAAAAGAAATGTCATCCTCAAATTTTAGGAAGAATTAAACACTTTATTTCTCGAAAAGCCATGAATATTGATGGCTTTGGAACTGAAACAATTGAAAGGCTACTTAAAAATAATTTAATTAATGATTTTTCTGATATTTATAATTTACATTACAAAGACTTGGTAGATCTTGAAAGAATGGCTGAAAAATCAGCAAAAAATTTAATTGATGCAATTGAGAAATCAAAAGAGCAACCATTCAGTAAAGTGCTATTTGCTCTTGGAATTAGATATGTTGGAGAAACTGTTTCAAAAAAAATAACTTCAAAAATTTTTAGTATTGATGATTTAATGAAGTTGGCAACAGAGGATTTACTAAAAATTGATGAAATAGGGGAAAAAATAGCTCTTAGCCTAAGAGATTATTTTGATGATTTAGATAATAGAAATTTGATTGAAAAGTTAAAGAATAATGGATTAAAATTTCATACAGATATAAATCATATAAAATCACATACCTTATCTGACTTAAAATTTGTAATTACTGGAACTTTTCAAGAAGTTTCAAGAGAAAAGTTAAAATTAATTATTGAAGATAATGGAGGTGTAATTTCATCTTCATTATCAAAAAACACCAATTTCCTCATAAAAGGAGAAAATGCTGGTCCATCAAAACTTTCAAAAGCTGACAAACTAAATGTAGATATATTAAGTATTGATGAATTTAAAAATAAATATAACCTGAATATCAAAAATTGAAGAAGTTTTTAAAATATTTAAGAAATAGATTTTTGAATAGAAAAATAGATGACTCTATCAAATCATTAAAAAATTTAGAAAGAAATTTTTCAAAACCTATTAACAAGGTAGGTTGTATAATTGATACGAATTTAGATGTTGATTACTATCAAATTTTGGAGTTAATTGAAAAGATTGATTTAAAAGAAAAAGATATCAAAATTATTAGCTTTTCTGACACAAATTTTAATGATCCTTTTTCAAAAATGAGGATATCAAAAGATTCTATAAGTTTTTATGGAAATATTGTTTCTTCTGATGCAAATGAATTTATCTCTTATGATTATGATTTGCTTATAAATTATTTTGGTAATAATAAAATACTAACTCTAATATCATCAAAAGTTAATGCTAAGTTTAGAGTTGGATTTGATAATTCAAATAAAGATATAAATGATATAATTTTCTCTAACATTTTCAATAATTTTGCAAAGTTTAGTAATGAGCTAATTAAGTATTTAAAGAAAATTAAATAAGAAAANTTTATAATTNTATGATTAANAATTNAAATTCANTTTTTTCAGGTATAGGTGTTGCTATTGTTACTCCTTTTGATGATAAAAATAATTTTGATAAGGATGCTGTTTTTCAGTTAGCTGAAAATTTGATTAATAATAAAATTTCTTATGTGGTTGTTCAAGGAACAACGGGTGAATCTTCAACTTTAGAAATAAATGAGAAAAAGATTGTTAACAATACATATATCGATGCTTTTAAAAATAAAGTACCCTTAATCTTGGGATTAAGTTCAAATAATACAAACTATTTATGTAATGAAATTAAAGTAACAAATCTTGATGGTTTTGATGCAATAATGTCTGTTTGTCCTTACTATAACAAGCCTTCTCAAGAGGGGCTTTACAATCATTTTTTAAAAATTTCTCAAGCTACAACAAAACCAATTTTAATGTACAATGTTCCAAGTAGAACAGGTGTTAATATTAATAATGAAACAATAATTAATATTTACAAAAATTCTGATAACATTATAGGTGTTAAAGAAGCATCTGGAGAGGTAAGCAGAATTAAACAGTTAAAGTCAAAATTAGAGAATGATTTTTTAGTAATATCAGGAGATGATTTTACAATGATTGATGCGATAAGGAATGGTGCTGATGGAATAATTTCTGTTGCTGCAAATGTTTATCCCAAGATTATGGTTGAAACCTACAATCAAATGATTTCTGATATAAATAATGTAAAAACATTAAATGATAATAATTTCGTGTTAAATGAATTTATAAATTTGATCTTTGAAGAATGTAATCCATCTGGAATAAAATATGCATTAAGTAAATTAAATTTGTGTAGTAGTAAAGTTAGACTACCTTTGAGCGAGATATCTGAAAACTTAAAATCTAAAATTGAGAAATTTATTAAAAAACACCCTCCTGTTAATTAAAAATATGCACAATACAATTTTGAAAATTTTTATTCCTTT
>NZOB01000067.1 GCA_002693085.1 Flavobacteriaceae bacterium
TAATGGTAAGGAGTTTAGTCTTCCTTATGGCTCATACCAGAATTCAAAAATAGAATAATAGCTACTATTTATATTATTAATTTTTAAATTCTGGTATGAGCCATAAGGAAGACTAAACTCCTTACCATTAATTATAAGTTTGTTTGATCCAAAAGTCACTTTATTGTTTTCATAAGCAAATAATTTTTCTTCATTATTTAATAATTCTTGCTTTGAAATTTTTCCAGAAAGATCAATTCTAACAATGTTATCTTTATTATCGAAACCAATTAATCCATTTTTATATTCAAATAAACTTGATTTAATAAATAAATCTTTAGGAACCTTAATTCTAATATTTCCTCTCCTGTCAAGAATCAAAATTCTATCATTGTTTTCTTTCAAAATTAAATAGTCCTTATTCATAATCCTGAGGTGTTTTAATGGTTCTTTTAACCCATTATTGAGCCTAGTTCTTTTAAAACCTTTTACGATTTCAAAACTTGAATTATACATTTTTAAATTATTACCATTTTGAAAAACATATCTATAGTTTTTATTATTATCGTAGTCAAAAACAGAAAGATTTTCAAAAAAACTTTTTGAATTACTTTTAATATTTTTTACGATATTTCCGTTGATATCCATTAATATCAATTCCTTTTCTGTAGAGAATAAAAATTGTAGTCTATTATTTTTATAAGTATCAACCTGAAAAATAGTACTATTGATTTTATTGTTTAATTGTTTTTTCCATAAAATTTTTCCTTGAAAATCAACTAAATTTAACTCGTTGTTTATGTTCTGAAATATTATGTTTTTCTCTCCTGTTTTGTGATTGTATATAATCTTTGGATTATTTAATATCTCAGTATCAAATGATTGTTATAAAACCAGTTTTGATTGATTATTCTCTTTTATTTTTATTGGTGAAGTAAAAATAGAATTGTATATAATAGAATCTTTTATTTGACTTGATTTAATCCATATTTCATAATTTTCATTTATCAATTTAGATTTCACTAATTCTAGAGCTGAATTTTTGGAAGGTATCTTCTTATTAAAATTTCTAAAATCTTTATTTAATATAAAAGTTGATTTGTTTTTTGTGTTAAGAATAATTCTTTCTATTGATTGAATATTATTTGCCAATATTAAATTGTTTTCAATGAGGGAAGAAAACACTTTATCATTAATAAATTCAAATTCATTTAGTTTATTTATTCCAGTTATAAATTTTTCGCTTTTAAAAATTTTTTCATTTCTGTATTCCTTAACTAAATCAAAATTTCTAAAATCTATTTCATAGTCTACATCCTTGAGTTTAATTATACAGATTGAATCTTTATCACTTAAATAATACCCAATTTCATTAGCTTTTTGATATATAGAATCAAGCTCAATTTTATTTGTGCTATTTTCAAATAAAACCTCATCTATGTTATTTGAGAATAGTTTTTTATTAAAGCTGTAGGATTTAAAGAAATTAAAATTTTCAGGAATTATATCTAATATTTCTGTTTTTTTAGGTTTAACATTATTTAATAACGAAACATATCTTTTTTTAGTTGAATCAATTATTGATAATCCCATAATTAATATTTCTTCGTTATCAATTTCAAATTCAAAATTTATCCAATCAGAAATTTCACTTACATCAATTTTAAGATTTTTAAGACTTTCCAACTCTATGCTTTCAGAAATTAACACCGAAATATTTTCAGTTTTTAGATTTACCAGTTCATAAAAATTTTTTGATTTTGGATTACTCGAATAATTTGAATTTCTGGTAAAATTTTCTATCAAAAATTTATTATCTGAAATAACATTAAAGTTTCCATTTTCGGTAAAATAATATTTTATGTCTTTATAATCGAATTCATAAATTGTTTTACTATCGTATTCAGTTGAATCGGTAATCTTGATATTATATGGATTTTCAGATTTTTCTAAAAAAATAATTTTAGCAATATCGCCTTTTCCAATTTTATGATTACTGTAAATTAACTTTTTACTAGTCTCAAAAATAGTTTCATCAAATAAATCAGTATTAAAAAAATCAAAAAGAAAGTTTTTTTCATCATAATTGATTTTATTATAATCATCTATGGTAACTACTGATATAGGATTATCAGGAATTTGAAATATCAAATCTAAACTTTCATTATTTTTTTCAGAACATGAAATCAGGGTCAATATTAGTATTAAATACTTTTTCAATTTTATTGTAAAATTAAAAAACTCATATCTCTAATGATAATTGTTTACCTTTTATTTTAAATGTATTTCTGTGATACTTAGTGTAACCATATTTTTTAATACTATCAATATGTTTTTTTGTTCCATAACCTTTATTATTAATCCAATCAAATTGAGGATATCTTTTACCAATTTTAGCCATATACTTATCTCTGTGAACCTTTGATAAAATTGATGCTGCAGCAATGCTTTGATACAAATTATCTCCTCCAATAATACACTTATAGTTTAATTTCATTTTCGTTTGAAATTTATTTCCATCAATAAGGTAAATATCAGCGCTAAGATTCAATTTCTTTATTGATTTATTCATTCCAAAAAAAGTTGCATTTAGAATATTTACATTATCAATTTTATTATTATCAACATCAACAATTACATAATCAAGAGCTACATTTTTTATTTCATCAAATAACTTTTTCCTTTTTAAATAGCTAAGTTTTTTTGAGTCTTTAATTTCAGGGTTGTAATAATTTTTTGGTAAAATAACTGATGAAATTGTAACAGGGCCTGAAAGTGCACCTCTTCCAGCTTCATCTATTCCGCACACCAAAATTTTACTATTATACCTTTTTATCATATTTCATTGATTAAATTAGTGGTTTAATTATATAATTTCAACAGACAAAACAAAATCTTTAGTGCATAAATTATTATTTATTATTTTCTTTCTTTTTTCAATTTGTAGTTATAATCAAACTGGAGGAGGTTTTTTTAATGAATCTTTATCTAAGATTGGAGACTCAATTTCAATAGATGCCTTCAAATTTGATATTAATAAATTAAAGAAATTTGACATAAATAATGATACAATTCTATTAGATACTTCTTTAACAATAAATAAGTTTTATCAATTTAATTTTAGAAGAAAAGATAATTTTGAANTAATTAANCCAAATAATGTTGGACAATCATATAATNATCTCTCATATGATCNAAACCAATCNAATTTTCCAAAAATTGGTTACAATGCTAACAAATCACAACTCTTTAGTACAAATGATGTATATTTTTATGACGTAGCATATCCAATGACAGAATTATTATTTAAATCTGTTTTTTCACAAGGCCAATTAACTGACGCACTTTTTACAACTAATGTAAATCGAAAGTTAAATTTTTCATTGTCCTTTAAGGCTCTTAGGTCTTTGGGGAAATATCAGAATTCACTTTCCGGGTCTAAGCAATTTACATTTACTTATAATTATAATTCTGAAAAGTTTAGATCAAAATCATTTTATGTATCTCAGAAACTAGAAAAACATGAAAATGGTGGTTTATCCGAACTGTCACTCTCTGATTTTGATTCTGAAGATCCAGTTTTTGATGAAAGATCAAAATTAAGTGTNAAGTTTGATGATGCAATTAATACTTTTTTTAAAAGAGATTTTTATTCAGACAACCTNNTTAGATTAGCTGGATCAAAAAAATCACTTTTGCTAGNATACAATCTTCATTACACCACTGTAAATAATTCATATAACCAAACCATAATCAACGATTATTATGGAAGTATCGAAGATGGAGTTAATTCAGTGTCAGATAAATATAAGTTTAGATCGGCTAAAAATGAATTAAATTTAAGAGTAGAAAATCTAATTTTTGACTCATTTAATTTTGGACTAATTAATCATAATTATGAATATTTCAACCTTAATTCTGACAGTGAAAAGATAAATGAAAATTCAAATTTATTTTCTATAAATTTTGATAAAAAAATTAAATTTTTTCAAATCAATTTTGAATTAAATAAAAAAATTAATGGTGATAGAGTAGGGGATAAATTTATTCTCTTATTAAAACAAACTAAAAACTCTAATTTTGATTTAGGNATTAAGTTATCTTCAATTCAAACACATCCAGGTTTGATGTATGATAACTATTTCAGTAGTTTTTCCGAATTGAAATGGAATTACAATAATGATTTAATAACTACTAATAGTATTAATATTGAATTTTCAAACAATAAAATAGGTGAGATTGAATTGTCTTCCTCAATNATAAAAAACTTTTTCTATATAAGTGTTGATAGTAGTTCGGATTATTTGTATTTACCTATTAATAATCAATTGAAATCTGATATAACTTATTTAAAATTAAAATATCATAAAAATTTCAATCTAGGTAAATTTTCATTTGATAATACCGCAATGTTTCAAAATGTAAATCAAGATGAAATGGTATTAAACGTACCNAAATTTNTTTTTAGAAATTCATTTTACATAACTGAAAAAATATTTAATAATGTTCTAGACATACAATCTGGATTTAATTTTAAAATCTTTTCGAGTTTTTATGCAAATGAGTACAATCCATTAATTTCTTCTTTTCATGTTCAAAACTCAAAAAAAATAGGAAATTTTCCAATAGTTGATTTTTTCATTAATGCTAAGATTAGACAAACAAGATTATTTTTTGTTTTTGAACATATAAATTCATCATTATCAGGAAATAAATTCTTNCAAACACCTTCAATGCCTTACAGAGATTCGAACTTTAGATTTGGATTAACTTGGAATTTATTTAACTGATGGTAGGTCACCACCTTTAGTTTTTGAAGGAAGCTTTGTACTACCCATTAAAAATTTGTCGATATGATAAGCTGCTTCTCTACCTTCTGANATTGCCCAAACAATTAACGATTGCCCTCTTCTTAAATCTCCTGCAGCAAAAACTTTTGGATTTGTTGTTTGGTAATCATTTGTTATTGGTTTTGAACTTTCATTNATTTCAGTTTTTAAATCTTTAAAAATTAAATTTTCTGGACCAGTAAAACCAAGTGCTAACAAGGCAAGATCACATGGCCAAATTTTTTCTGAACCCTCAACTTCAATTAATTTATAGTTTTCGTTTGAATCTTTTTCCCAAGATACATTNACTGTTTTNAAGCCAGTTAAATTTCCATTATTGTCACCAATAAATTCTTTAGTCATAATAGACCATTCTCTTTTNATACCTTCTTCATGGGATGAACTCGTTTTCAGAGTAAAAGGCCAGTANGGCCAAGGATTTTCATCTGTTCTTTTTTTCGNAGGTTTACCTTGAATCTCAAAATTTAAAACTGATTTTGCTTTATGTCTATTTGATGTTCCTATACAGTCNGAACCCGTATCTCCACCACCAATAACAATAACATTTTTTTGTTTAGCTGAAAGACTTAAATCAATATCTGAAATNTCATCAACAACTTCATTTTGGTGTTTTAAAAAATCCATNGCTTGTANAACACCTTTTAAATTACTNCCCTTAATAGGCAACTCTCTTTTTANTGTAGCACCTCCACAAAGNAGAATAATATCAAACTCTTTTTCGAGNGCNTTTANTTCAATNTCTTTNCCAACCTCNATACAAGTTTTAAATTCTATTCCTTCTTCNNTTAATAAATTAATTCTTCTATCAATTATAGACTTTTCTAATTTAAAATCAGGTATACCATATCTTAATAGTCCACCAATTTTTTTATCCCTTTCGTAAACAGTAACATTATGTCCAGCTAAATTAAGTTGTTGAGCAGCTGCAAGTCCAGCAGGTCCTGAACCAACTACAGCAATTTTTTTACCTGTTCTTTTAGCTGGTACTTGAGCCTTAATCCACCCCTCCTTGAAACCTCTCTCAACTATGTACTTTTCAATCATTTCAATTGATACAGGAGGATTTATTAATCCTAAAACACATGCTGCTTCACATGGTGCAGGACATAGCCTACCTGTAAATTCAGGAAAATTATTTGTTGAATGTAATATTTCAAGAGCATTTTTCCATTTTTTATTGTAAACAGCATCATTGAAATCTGGAATTAAATTTCCAAGTGGACATCCTGAATGACAAAAAGGAACACCACAGTCCATGCATCTTCCACATTGTTTTTCTAATTCTTTATCAGAGGGTTTAATGGTAAATTCATCATAATTTTTTATTCTTTTAGCAACAGGAACATAAGATTCATCTGTTCTATCAAATTCAATAAATCCTCTTAATTTTCCCATTCTATTTTATGATTGAATCAATTTTATCTTTAGCCATTTTTTCAAGAGCTGCTTTGTACTCTATTGGCATTACTTTTACAAATTTATCTTTATTTCTTTTCCAATTTGAAATAATATCTTCCGCAATTTTACTTGATGTTAAAGAAAAATGATTTTCAACTAAAGTTTTTATAAAATCTAAATCTTGATTACTAGGAACTTCAAGTTCTATCATTTCTTGATTGAAATTTTTAACATCAAAATTCTCATTTTCTTTATAAATATATGCTATTCCACCACTCATTCCTGCTGCAAAATTTCTTCCAATTTTTCCAAGAATTAGAGCTATACCACCAGTCATGTATTCACATCCGTGATCACCTACACCTTCAACAACAGCAGTTGCCCCAGAATTTCTAACGCAGAATCTTTCACCAGCAATTCCATTAATATATGCTTCACCTGAGGTTGCGCCATATAAGGCAACGTTTCCAGTTATAATATTTTTATTGGAGATAAATGTTGCTTTTTTTGGCACTTTAGCAATTATAGTACCGCCTGAAAGACCTTTTCCGAAATAATCGTTTGTAGTTCCATTGACAATCATTTTCAGTCCTTTCACAGCAAATGCACCAAAACTTTGTCCAGCAGAACCATTAAAATTTAGTGTTAAAGTATTTTTTGGGAGAGCATTTTTTCCATGAATTTTGGAAATCTCATTACTTAGAATAGCACCAACTGTTCTATCGGTATTTTTTATTTTGAAATCTAAATCCATTTTAATTTTCTTATCAATTGCAAGTTTTGCAGATTTTAAAATTTTAAAATCGAGAACTTTTTCTAGGTTGTGATCTTGTTTTTCAATATTTCTTATAGGAACTTTTTCTCCAACATTAGGTCTATATAAAATATTAGATAAATCAATTCCTTTATACTTAAAGTGGTCTATTGCATCCATCATATTCAACTTCTGACTTTGACCAACCATTTCATCAATTGTTCTAAATCCTAGAGAAGCCATTATTTCTCTCAACTCTTGAGCAACGAAGTACATAAAGTTTATAACATGTTCAGGCTTTCCTTTAAAGTTTTTTCTTAATTCTGGATCTTGTGTTGCTATTCCTACAGGACATGTATTCAAATGACAAGCACGCATCATTATACATCCAGAAGCAACTAATGGAGCGGTGGAAAAACCAAATTCTTCTGCACCCAATAAACATGCTACTGCTACATCTCTACCGGTTTTTAATTGTCCATCACACTCAATTACAACTCTTCCTCTTAAATCATTTAATACAAGTGTTTGTTGTGCTTCAGCAATTCCAAGTTCCCAAGGAAGACCTGCATGTTTTAATGAAGTAAGTGGAGAAGCACCTGTTCCACCATCAAATCCAGATATTAAAATCACATCAGCTTTCGCTTTAGCCACACCTGCTGCAATAGTACCAACACCAACTTCTGAAACTAATTTTACATTAACCCTTGCATCTCGGTTAGCATTTTTTAAATCAAAGATTAGTTGTGCTAAGTCTTCAATTGAATAAATATCATGATGTGGTGGGGGTGAAATTAATCCAACATAGGGGGTGTAATTTCTAACTTTGGCAATTAGTGGATTTACCTTTGGACCTGGAAGTTGTCCGCCTTCACCCGGTTTAGCCCCTTGAGCCATTTTAATTTGTATTTCATTAGCATTAGATAGATAATATGAACTTACACCAAACCTTCCTGACGCTACTTGTTTAATTGCACTATTTTTAGAATCTCCATTTTTATCTTTTTTGAACCTAAATGGATCTTCACCTCCTTCTCCAGAATTACTTTTACCTCCAATTCTGTTCATTGCAATTGCTAAATTTTCATGAGCTTCTTTACTAATTGATCCATATGACATGGCCCCAGTTTTAAATCTTTTAACTATCTCAGTCCATGGCTCTACCTCTTCAATATCAATTGGGTCAAGTTCAACAAATTTAAATAAACCTCTAATGGTCATAAATTGTTCACTTTGTTTATTGATTAGATCAGAATAAGTTTTGTAAGTGTCATATTTTTCTTGTCTGACTGCTTGTTGAAGCTTAGAAATTGTGGCAGGATTTAGCATGTGGTTTTCACCATTCCTTCTCCATCTGTATTCCCCACCAATTTCGAGAGAATTTATATCTTTTTCAGAGTTAAAAGCATAATTGATTCTTGAAGAAATTTCTTTTTCTAAAACATAAAGTCCCACACCTTCAATTCTTGATGCAGTATTGTTAAAGTATTTATCAACAAATTTTTTCCTTAATCCGAGTGCTTCAAAAATTTGTGATCCCCTATATGAATGAAGTGTTGAAATTCCAATTTTGTTCATAACCTTTAAAATCCCTTTTGCAATTGCAGAATTAAAATTTTGTATTGCTTTGTGCTTGGTTATGCCTTTAATAATGCCAATTTCATGATGAAAATCTATAATTTCATTAACTAAGTAAGGATTTATTGCACTAGCTCCATA
>NZOB01000068.1 GCA_002693085.1 Flavobacteriaceae bacterium
GTCCCCATTTGAGGGACAAACTTTTAATTCTACTATCACTCATACCTTTGTTAATGGACACCTTGCATATAATAATGGAAATTTCGACGATTCAAAATTAGGTATGAAAATTAATTTTAATAATGAAAATTAAAGTCCTGATAATAACATCATTAATTTTTTTTAGCTGCAGTGATAATGTAGCTGACGAAAATATCATGACCGAGAATCAAATGATTGAGTTTCTTTTTGATGTTAATCTAATTAACTCTAGTAGAGGTTTCACTAATAAATCCAACTACAATTACTTTGCAATAAGAGATACTGTATTATTTAAAAAACATAAAATTGATTGTCTTACCTTTGTAAGAAGTAATAATTTTTATACTAAAAACCCTAAACTTTATCTAAAAATATATTCGGGAATCGGTAAAAAATTAAAAAAATTAAAAGATTCACTTAATAATGCTACCAATTAAATAAATTTGAATTTATATGAATTTTATTGAAGAGTTAAAATGGCGTGGTCTAATTCAAGATATTACACCGACCTTTGAAGATGAAATTAATGAAAAGATGAAAGTTGGTTATATAGGTTTTGACCCAACTTCAGATTCATTACACATTGGGAGCCTAGTACAATTAATTATTTTAAAACATTTTCAAAATTACGGTCATAAGCCAATTGTTTTAATTGGTGGAGCAACAGGTATGATTGGTGATCCGTCAGGAAAATCAAAAGAAAGAAATTTATTAAGTCAAGAAATTATCGATCAGAATATTAAATCATTACATGTTCAATTTTCTAAATTTTTAAACTTTGATGATTCAGATAATTCAGCTTTAATATTAAATAATTTCGATTGGAATAACGAGTTGAATATTATTGAATTTTTTAGAGATTTTGGTAAAGCTCTAACCGTAAATTATATGATGTCTAAAGACTCAGTGAAAAAAAGACTTGGAAGTGATAGTTCTGATGGAATGTCTTTTACAGAATTTACTTATCAACTATTTCAAGCATATGATTTTTATTATTTAAATGAAAAATATGATTGTTCAATTCAAATGGGTGGTAGTGATCAATGGGGAAATATAACATCTGGTGTTGAATTAATTAGAAAAAAATCAGGTAAAAAGGCTAATGCAATGACTTGTCCATTAATAACTAAAGTTGATGGTACAAAATTTGGCAAGACAGAAGAAGGAAACGTTTGGCTTGACAAAAACAAAACATCACCTTATAAGTTTTATCAATATTGGTTAAACTCATCTGATGAAGATTCAAAAAAATACATTAAGATTTTTACTTTCGAAACCAAAGAATTTATTGAGGACTTAATCGATCAACACGTTAAAGCTCCTCATGAAAGAATTCTTCAAAAATTCATTGCTTCTGAACTAACTAAAATGGTTCACTCTGAAGAAGATTTACAAAAAGTCCTTAATGCTTCAAATATTTTATTCTCAAAAAGTAAAGACTCAAGTTTTTCTGACATTGATGAAGAAACATTTACTCAAGTTTTTGAGGGAGTACCAAACAATTCAATTTCCAATGAAGAATATAATAAGTGTTCTTCAATTGAAGAACTTTTAATGTTTTCTCCTTTGTTTTCCTCTAAGTCAGATGTATTTAGAAGTCTAAAAGAAAATTCTGTGTCAATTAATAAAGAAAAAATTGATTCCAATAAAGATTTATCATCTATTGAATTAATTCATAATAAATATTTAGTTATTCAAAGAGGTAAAAAAAATTATTCTCTCCTAATATTAACTTAGCATTTGGTTACATCCTCTTAAGTCAGATTCTTCCAATCGCCCTAATAATTCAAAACCATTTTGATTAATCAACCCATAATCATCAGTGGCTATAAATGANCATGAATTAATGTTTGCTAGATCAATTATATTAATTGGACCTCTTCCAAAATTTGATAACTTGAATGGATCATTTATATCTCTTATGAGTAGTTTTTTTGTTTTAGGTGTTTTAAAATTTAAATCTGAATTAGAATAACTCTGAGATAACAGCTCAGTCATTCCATATTCAGAATTTATTTTTTTTGTATCAAAACCTGATGNCAATTGTTTGTGTAATTCTTTTTTTGAAATTTCTTTTCTTTTACCCTTCATACCGCCAGTTTCAATAATAATAGCTTTTTTAANTGAAAAACTAGATTTTTCTAAAACATCTAGTAAGGCGTAAGAAAGACCATATATGATATATTTAATATTATTTTTTTCAAAGAATAAACTTTTATCATTTAGTTCATCTGCATTTTCACAGAAAGAACTTTCATNGTAAANNGAATTTTTTATTAAATAATCAATCATATAAATCAGCGATGAATTTGGTTTTTCTNTGGGTTTTGGAGTTACTCCTAAAAAAGCATAATTAGAAGAATTACCATAATGGTTATCAAAACATAATTTTATGCTTTTTTCATATAATTTAAGATCTGAAANATGATGATAACTTTCAGTTCCAGTTGTTCCACTACTTATAAATACTTTTTCTATTTCATTTTTGGTAGATAATACTTTAGCAGTCTTAAANAANGAAATAGGAAGAAAAGGGATTTTCTCGATGGAATTAATTGTTTCAACTTTTACGTTTAATTGCTCACANTAACTGTTATATATTATGTTATTTTGAAATTGATATTTAAAAATTTCAAGCGCTATTAANTCAAAATTTTTTGAATTTATTAAATCTATGTTGTCTAAATTTTTCAATATTAAGTTATTGTTAAGTTAACTACATTTTTGTTTTTAATTTTTAACTTCACAAAATAATGAAAAATTCACCTACAAAGATTTTAATTGTTGATGATGAACCTGATATTGTTGAAATATTAAAGTATAATCTAAATAATGAAGGATATGATGTAAAGTCAGCAAATAATGGTCTAAAAGCAATTGAAAAGGCAAAAAAATTTATTCCTGANATTATTCTTTTAGATGTAATGATGCCTGAAATGGATGGAATTGAAGCTTGTNTAGAANTAAAAAAAANAAATTCTCTTTCAAATACAAGAATTATTTTTTTATCAGCTAGAGGTGAAGATTTTACNCAAATTGCTGCTTTCGATGCAGGTGCAGATGATTATATAACNAAACCTGTAAAACCAAAAATACTNATCAAAAAAATTTCATCAATTTCAAAAAGAATTAATGATNATGATTTATCANATNTAGTTGATTTAGGTGAGATTAAAATTGATAAAGAATCNTATTTNGTTTCAATAAATAAAGAAGATATTTNNTTGCCAAGAAAAGAGTTTGAATTATTATATTTAATAGCATCTAAGCCTGGTAAAGTTTTTTCTCGTGATGAAATTATGACTAAGGTNTGGGGNACACAAGTAATTGTNGGAGATAGAACAATTGATGTTCACGTAAGAAAACTTAGAGAAAAAATTGGAGAAAAATATATCAAAACAATCAAAGGGGTAGGATATAAATTCAAACTAAATGTCAAGAAAAAATAAATTAAGAATACAAATTGCTCTGTTTTCTTTAATTATTTCNTCTGTANTTACNATTCTCGTAAGTTTTTTNATTNAAGAATATGATCTCTCAAAACTTTTAATCTATTCTGTAGTTTTTACTTTTTTAGCTGCTGTTATCATTTATTTATCGCTCAGTTTTTTTGTCAAGTTTTTTTTGAACAAAAGGATAAAAGAAATTTCTGATCAACTTTTCAATCAAGACTTAANNCTCAANAAAACTATTACTACAGATATGGANGATTTAATTGATCAAATAAAACAATTTGATGATGAAAGAAAAATTGAATTAAGTGAAATGAGAGAGCAAGAAACTTTTAGAAGAGAGTTTATTGGTAATTTAGCTCATGAATTAAAAACACCTCTTTTTACAAGTCAGAGTTATATTTTAACATTACTTGATGGAGCACTTGATGATAAATCTGTCAATAAAAAATATTTAAAAATTGCAAGTAAAGCTATTGAAAGGTTAAATCTAATAGTTAAAGATTTAGATTTTATCACTAAACTAGAAACAGGTGATAGTAACATAAAAAAATCAAATTTTGATATTGTTGATTTAATAAATAACTCAATTGAGATGCTTGAAATTAGCGCTAATAAAAAGAATATTAAATTGATGATTGATCACGAAAATAATCCTCCAATTAATGTTAATGCTGACAAAGAAAAAATAGAACAAGTAATAATTAATTTAATAGAAAACTCCATCAAGTATGGAAAAGAAAATGGAACCACTGAAATTGTAGTGCAGGACTTAGTTGAAAATAAAATAATAGTTAGAGTCACGGATAATGGAATTGGAGTAGAAGAAGACCATTTAGATAGATTGTTTGAAAGATTTTACAGAGTTGATCAAAGTGGAAGTAGATCCAGTGGCGGTTCTGGACTAGGGCTAGCTATAGTTAAGCATATAGTTGATGCTCATGACGAAAAAATTTACGTTGAAAGTGATTTTGGTCTTGGTTCTGAATTTTCCTTTACAATTGATAAATCAAAATAATTACATTTACCAAAACAATTTTTTTGGGTAGTAAAAACAAATTAAAAAGATTTAAAGAAAATTTATCTTTCAANAATCTTTTTCAGCCAACNAGATCGGAGTTGTTAAGTAACTCTTTTAAATATAAAGGATTTTGGAAAGATTATTTCAAAAATAATAATCCAATTGTATTAGAACTTGGTTGTGGAAAAGGTGAATACACATGTTCATTGGCTGAAAAATATCNAAAAAAAAATTTTATTGGGATCGATATAAAAGGAGCAAGAATTTGGAGTGGAGCAAAATATGCTGTTNTGAATAGTATTGAAAATGCTTGTTTTATTAGAACCCAAATTGAATTAATTGAATTTTTGTTTTCAGAAAATGAAATTTCAGAAATATGGATAACATTCCCTGATCCACAAATTAAAATTCAAAGACAAAAACATAGGTTAACCAATATAAATTTTTTAAATAAGTATAAAAGGATAATTAAATCAAAAGGAATTATTCATCTAAAAACTGATAGTGAGTTTTTGCACGGATACACACTTGGTTTAATTGAGGCATTAAATCTTAAATTAATACAATCAAACCATGATATTTATTTAAATCAAAATGCGCCAGAAGAAGTTGTAGATATCAAAACTCATTATGAGAAAATATTTTTAGCTGAAAATAAAAAAATAACTTACTTATCATTTCAAATAAAATGAAAAAAGAATCATTTTTTCAGAAAGTATACGAGGTTGTAAAACTAATTCCACCAGGAAAAGTTACTACTTATGGTGCAATTGCAAAGTTTTTAGGATCTCCGAGTTCATCAAGAACCGTAGGATGGGCAATGAATGCATCACATGATAATCAAAATATTCCTGCTCACAGAGTTGTCAATAGAAATGGTGTTTTAACTGGTAAAAATCACTTTTATGGATCTAACTTAATGGAACAATTATTGAACAACGAAGGTATTGAAGTTAAAAACAATACTATTATTAATTTCAAAAATCATTTTTGGGATCCTAATAGTTAAATTTTTAATGATTCATTAAATTTGCTTTAATTATTTATGTCAAAAGAATTATTTAGTAAAGAGAAGATTAAAAACCTTATAAATGAGGTAAATAAATCTATTGAAATTGTGAATATTAATAAATTTTCAAATGATGTTTCTATTGACTTATTAATTGAAAACTTTACTCACAAATCAAAAGNTGAAGCAAGAAATAATATTACTGAAGTTTTNTCTAAAAATTTTGATTCAAGCTTAAATTTTAAAATCAACTTCAAACCCAANGTTGTTGAAAAAGAAGATTCAAATAATAAATTAAATAATATAAAAAATATTATTGCTATTTCATCTGCAAAAGGGGGTGTCGGTAAATCTACTGTTACTGCTAACATTGCTGTGACGCTGTCAAAAATGGGTTTTAAAGTAGGAATACTTGATGCTGATATTTATGGACCATCTATGCACATCATGTTTGATCTTGTTGGGAGAAAGCCTTTGGCTGTTGATGTTGATGGGAAATCTAAAATGAAACCTCTAGAAAGTTATGGAGTCAAAATTTTATCAATTGGATTTTTTACATCAATGGATCAAGCAGTTATTTGGAGAGGTCCAATGGCAACAAAAGCTCTAAATCAATTAATTTTTGATGCAGATTGGAAAGAGTTAGATTTTCTATTAATCGATTTACCACCTGGTACNGGAGATATTCATTTAAGTATAGTCCAAAAACTTTCTGTNAATGGATCTATAGTTGTAAGTACACCACAAATAGTTGCAATGGCTGATGCAAGAAAAGGNATTTCTATGTANAGACAAGAAAATATAAATATNCCTGTTCTAGGTTTGATTGAAAACATGTCNTATTTTAATCCNCCAGANGANAAAGAGAAAAAGTATTATATCTTTGGAAANGATGGAGTNAANAATCTTNCNGAAGATTTCGANATACCATTTATTGGNGANGTNCCGATNGTTCAAGGNTTNAGAGAATCNGGTGATATTGGNAGNCCNGGNGCNNTNCAAGAAGATNCTGANNTGAGTAGAGATTTTTGANGATATTACAANNAATATGATNATNAATTTAACNGAAAGAAATACTAANTTNCCNCCNACNGAGATTGTNAAAATCAAAACTATGGCTGGTTGTTCATAATTATGAGTAAGAAATTGANAGAAATTGAAAAAGCATTAGNTGAAATNAGACCNTTTCTTCANAGNGATGGAGGAAATATTGANTTNGTTTCNNTTGANAATGATNTAGTNAAAGTNAGNTTNCTNGGNAATTGTATNNGTTGNTCNGTTAATCAAATGACACTNAANAATGGGGTAGAGATGACAATNAAAAAATATGTTCCNANTNTTAANGAAGTNNTNAGTGTTGAATGATAAAAACTGATATTTTAATTATTGGAGCTGGACCAACAGGTCTATTTACTGTTTTTGANGCAGGTTTATTAGGNATGAAATGTCATATTATTGATTCACTTGGACANCCNGGTGGTCAATGTTCAGAAATTTATCCAAAAAAGCCNATATATGATATTCCTGCTCATCCTGAAATTTTAGCTGGTGACTTGATTAATAAATTATTAGATCAAATAAAACCATTTAATCCAACTTATACATTTGGGGAAACCGCTGATAAATTAGAAAAATTAAGTGATGGATTTGTTATTACNACTGATAAAGGTAGTGTNGTGAAAGGTAAAGTTTTAGTTATAGCTGGTGGACTTGGTAATTTTGAACCCAGAAAACCTCGCATTGAAAATATATCAAAATTTGAAGATAATGGACTNCANTACAAAATAGTTGATAAAGANATNTTTANTAATAAAAATNTNGTTATTTCTGGAGGGGGAGATTCAGCTTTAGATTGGACANTAGANCTCTCAAAAATTGCAAAAAAGGTAACATTGATTCACAGAAGAAATGAGTTNAGAGGCGCAGTTGAGTCTGTCAATAAAATTCAAAGTTTNAAAGATAAAGGAATTNTTGATGTTTTAACTCCCGCTACTTTANTAAAAATTAATGGTNAAAAGAATGTTGAAAGTATTGAGATAAACCATAATAATAGTAATGTAAAGATTGATACTGATTATATTATACCTCTTTATGGTTTAGTACCTAAAATGGAAATTTTCAAAAACTGGGGACTAAATATTGATAAAAATGCATTAGTGGTTGATAATTCCAAAGATTATAGTACTAATATAAAGGGGATTTATGCTATTGGCGATATTAATACCTATCCAGGTAAATTAAAACTCATATTATCAGGTTTTCATGAGGCTGCTGTTATGTGTCATAGTGCCTACGGCATTATTAATCCTGGAAAAAAAAATGTATTAAAATATACAACCATATCCGGTGTAAAAGGGTTTGATGGTTCAGTAAAAGAAGCAAAAAAAATTGAAATTAATTCAATAAAATAGATTGGAAATGAATCTCAACAAATCGGAAGTTTCATGGAAATCACCATCAAATATTGCTTTAATTAAATATTGGGGAAAATATGATAATCAGATTCCAATGAATCCTTCTATTAGTTTCACTCTTGATAAATGTAGCACTATCACATCTGTCAATTTTGAGAAGTCTAATGAGTTTAGCTATAATTTCTTTTTTGAAAATAAGAGTAAACCAGAATTCATTCCCAAGTTAGATGTTTTTTTTTCTAGAATTAATGAGCATTTACCATCTCTTTCTAAATTAAAATTAACTATAAACTCATCAAATTCATTTCCTCATAGTAGTGGAATTGCTTCATCAGCATCAGCCTTTAGTTCTTTGGCTTTATGTTTAACAGAAATTGAAAGCATGTTTTCAGATTTAATTGATAATGAAAATTTTTTCGAGAAAGCATCGTTTATTTCTAGGTTGGGTTCAGGTAGTGCTTCAAGAAGTGTTTATGGTCCATTGTCCTGTTGGGGAGAGACAGAATTATATGAACAAAGTGCTGATGAGTATGCTATTCCAATTAAGATATCAAATCATGAATTTCCTGTATTTTGTGATACAATTTTAATTGTGGATAGTGGAACAAAAAAAGTTTCAAGCACGATTGGTCACAAATTAA
>NZOB01000069.1 GCA_002693085.1 Flavobacteriaceae bacterium
AGACGACTACGTTGATAGGTCACAGGTGTAAAGGCAGTAATGTCATAGCCGAGTGATACTAATTACCCGTAGGTCTATCGTAAGCCTTTTCTTAATTGTATTATTTATTGTTTTATGTATTTTTCAATATGTTAACTTATTGGATTTAATTATCCCTTACATTTTGTAAGTAAAATTTGGGTGGTTATAGCATTGGTGAACACCTCTTCCCATTTCGAACAGAGAAGTTAAGACCAATAGCGCAGATGGTACTGCCACTAGGTGGAAGAGTATGTCACTGCCCTCCTCGAATCCCAGTCTTTTTAAGGCTGGGATTTTTTTATTACCATTATTAGTCTTTCAGATTTTTTATTGAAAGGATTTAGATTATAATCACCATATGTAGAAATTATTTTAAGTTTGAAATCGTTAAAATAACCTTTAAAGTCATTTAAGTTTAATGACATTACAGTTTCTTTAAAATTNTAGTTTTTTTCTCCATCTATCACATTTATATTTTTTATAATGAAACCATTATTTATTTCTCTNTTTATTTTAAATGTGATATTATCTATTNTTTTTATTTCTTGATTAATTAACTCAGATTCAACTTTGTTGATATTTAAAAANTCAATTACTAAAATTCCATCACCATTTAAAGATTCNTCAATTGATTTTAATGTTTTGTAATTGTGTTTTTTACTGTTGTAGCCAAAACTTGTNAATAAATTAAATATGTAATCAAAATTATCATCATATTTCTCTGACATTTCTTTTAATTGAAAACTTAATCTAGAGTTTTCAAATTTTTTAGCTTTTTTAATNTTATTTTCAGAATTNTCATATCCTTTAACATTCATTCCTTTTTTATTTAAATAAATAGAATGTCTTCCTGAACCGCATGCTAAATCNAATATTTTTGAATTCTTTTTAANATTAAGTTTTGTGATAAGATTATTAATGAANTGCTCAGCCTCATTGTNATCTCTATTTTTATAAAGTATATGATAATAACTAGAATTAAACCAGTTCATTATTTTTTAATAATTGGAATTTGATAAATTATTGAATATGTAATTGCAGTTCCAAAATTATTGTTTTCNGTCACTTTGTTAAATCCAGGNACAAATAAGTTTTTAAAATTNGCAGGTTCTTTTTGTTTAATCATTCTATTAAGTCTTAAACTTGCTCCCATAAANAGGTTATTTGNTANCTCAGTATTAAANCCNACAATTAATTCAATCCAGTTTGCNTTAAGGTCTTTGTATAATATNTTNTCCTGAACTCGATCTTGGGACCAATATTGATCTTNNTTATAAATACTNTATTCAAAAACTTCACTTTCAAATTTACTTGTAGCAATTCTAAAACCAACATATATTTCATTGTTGAGTCCTGGGAGATTGTTGTATAAGTTGTAGTTTAAACCAGTTTTAATATAATTACCAGAAAATTTAGATTTAAGATTTTCATTGTTTATGTTTTTATTATCTCTTCCAACCTCAGCTACAATAAATAATCTTTCTTTTATTTTTATATCCCCNTATAATGATAAGCCATTATATTCCTCAGTTAACATTCTNATTTGTTTTGATATGTCTAAACCAATTCTAATTCCATATTTATTCTTTGTNATTAAGGAATCTTGCTCAGTTTGACTTGTAAGATTGCTATTAAATAGCAGTATAAAAATCAAACTAATGAAAAATTTCAATATGCCTAGTAGTTTCATTTTCAACATTTGATTTATATATATTATATCTATCTATCCAGTTGTTACTGTCTTTTTCAANAATTAATGATTCAATTGTATANTTTAAAATATATCCGCAACCAACTGATTTATAAATAGGGTTTCTATTGTAATTAATTAATATGTTATCACTGTTAGAGTTGGTATTAGATGAATTNATAGTAAAATTAAAATTTGAAAGATCTNTCTTATGATTAAGTGGAATTGCTATTGAATCAGTTTCACCAAAAAAGAGAGAATTATCGCTGTCTAATGAAGAAATTTGAAAATTTGTAACAGATTTNAATTTTGTAGTTTCTTTATCAAAAAATCTCAAAATCAATTTTGGAGTATCTTCAATAGAATCAAGACAGATATCATCCGGTTCACATGCTATTAACAGAAATAGTAAAACAAGAATTAAGCTTTTAAGTTTGTTCACTTAATTCAAAATTACAATATCATTTTATTCTTTACTATTATTTGATATATTTAAGTAAATATCTTTAGCATGAAAAAAATTATTTTAATAACTATTTCTTTGTGTTTTTTCTTAAATGTTAATGCTCAAAGAAAGAAATCACAACAATATGATTTAAAATCCTCTCAACTTTCTGGACTAAAATTTAGAAGTGTTGGTCCTGCATTCATGTCTGGAAGAATAGCAGATATTGCTATCAATCCAGAAAACGAAAATGAATGGTATGTTGCAGTTGGATCTGGTGGTGTTTGGAAAACATCAAACTCAGGAACAACCTGGATCCCTATTGCTGATGATCAACCATTTTATTCAACAGGGAGTATTACTATTGACCCTCATAATTCTTCAAAGATATGGTTGGGAACTGGAGAAAATGTTGGTGGTAGACATGTTGGTATAGGACACGGTGTTTACATGAGTGAAAATGGAGGTAAAAAATGGAAAGATATGGGTTTAAAATCTTCTGAACACATTTCAAAGATTATAGTAAGCCCTAATGATCCAAATCTTGTTTTTGTAGCTTCTCAGGGCCCATTATGGTCTNCTGGTGGTGATAGAGGNTTGTTTAGATCTACNAATGGTGGTGAAGATTGGGAAAATGTTTTAAGTGTTAATGAATGGACAGGTGTAACTGATATTGTAATTGATCATAATAATCCTACTACTTTATATGCTGCCACTTGGCAAAGACACAGAAATGTAGCTGCTTACATGGGTGGTGGTCCTGGTACATCTATATATAAATCTGTAGATAATGGTAAAACATGGATCGAAATTAAAAATGGNCTTCCAGNTTCTAATCTAGGAAAAATTGGNTTAGCTATATCTCCTTTTGATAGTTCTATACTTTATGCAGCTGTAGAAACAGATAGAAGAAATGGAGGTGTGTATAAATCAACTAATTCTGGTGGAAGTTGGAAAAAAATGTCTGACACTGTTTCTGGAGCTACTGGACCTCATTATTATCAGGAGCTTGTTGCTTCTCCTCATGTTTTTGACAAAATATACTTAATGGATACAAAAGTTCAAGTTTCAGANAANGGAGGAAAGGATTTTTATATAATGAANGAAAGTGATAAACANGTTGANAATCATTCATTGACATTTAAAATGAGTGATCCAAATTATTTACTTATNGGTACTGATGGAGGTGTATATGAATCATTTGATGATACAAANTCATGGAAATTTGTTGCAAATNTTCCTTTAACACAATTTTATAAACTAGCNGTTGATGATGCATATCCNTTTTATAATATTTATGGTGGAACTCAAGATAACAATACCCAAGGAGGTCCAAGTCGTACTTTAAAGAGATCAGGGATTACAAATTCTGATTGGTTTGTTTTACTTGGAGGTGATGGTCATCAACCCGCAACTGAACCTGGAAATCCGGATATTGTTTATGCTCAATCTCAGCAAGGTAATATACATAGAATTGACAGAACTAATGGAGAAGCAACATTTATTAAACCTCAAAATGATGTAGGTGAGCCATATGAAAGATTTAATTGGGATGCTCCAATTTTGGTCAGTCCACATGATCAAAAAACTATATTTTTTGGATCACAAAGAGTTTGGGTTTCTAATAATAGGGGAGATGATTGGAAGTCAATTTCCGAAGATTTGACATTAAATCAAGAAAGACTAGAATTACCAATTATGGGTAAAGTACAAAGTTGGGACAATCCATGGGATGTCTATGCAATGTCAACTTATAATACAATTACATCATTATCTCAATCTCCAGTTGATAAGAATATTATCTANGCAGGAACTGANGACGGAATAATTCAATATACTAGAGATTTTGGACAAAATTGGACTAAAGTTAATGTTGATAAACTACCAGGTGTTCCTAAAGGTTCATTTGTTAATGATATAAAGGCAGATTTATTTGATTCTAANACAGTTTATGTTCTTTTAGATAATCACAAGTTTGGAGATTATAANCCNTATGTATATAAGTCTGTAGACGGTGGTGAATCTTGGGTTAATATTGGTAATGNTATTCCCGATGGTTTTCTATGTTGGAGAATTGTTCAAGATCATGTCGATAAGAATTTAATGTTTTTAGGAACAGAGTATGGTGTTTATGTTTCGCTTAATGGTGGAAACAATTGGATTAAGTTTTCAAATGGAATACCTACGATTTCAATTAGAGATTTAGCAATCCAGAAAAGAGAAAATGATCTTGTTGCTGCTACATTTGGTAGGGGATTCTATGTTCTTGATGATTATTCTTCATTAAGATTTATTTCTCCTCAATCACTAAAAAATAATTTAGTTTTCTCACCAAGAAAAGCCTTACAATACAGCCCTATAAGATCAGGTTCTTCATCTCAAGNAAGCGATACTTATTATGCTAAAAATCCTGNTTATGGCGCGATGTTGACATTTTATTTAAATGATGAATTACTAACTAGAAAGCAAAAGAGAAAAAAAGCTGAGAAAGAATTAGAAAAATCTAATTCTAATATTCCATTTCCTGGATGGAATGAATTAGATAANGAGGTAAATGANTCTNCTCCTAAAACAGTGATTGAAATTTTTGACAGCAGTAATGTTTTTATTNATAGATTTTCANTNCCCTATAAAAAAGGTTTTAACCGAGTTTCTTGGGATCTTACNAGGGATATAGAAAGCAATGTAGTTTCTGGCTCATNAAGATCATATTCACCTAGTGTCAGAGTTAGTCCTGGTAGATATTCATTTAATGTTTANACAGANTTTAACGGAAANGTAAATAAAATTGGAAGTAAGTTTTTTGAGGTTGAAAGAATTAGAACAGGTGTTTTAANTAATCCTAATTTAGATCAAATTGAAGCATTTTTAGTTGATTTAGAAAACACATATAAAAACTACTCTGTTGTTAATCATAAGTTTAGTAAGATTAAAAGATCTAATAAATCAATTCCATCATTAATTTCTAAAACNTCAAATTATAAGAGTTATGTTGAAAATTATAATCAAATTAAAGAAATGATAAATATGATTGATGTTTTTGTTTCAGGAAATAAATCTAAAAAAGATATAATGGAAAAAGACACCGAAACCATCTCTGATCGATTAAGTGTTGCTGTCCGTGGAATTAATAGTTCTTATGGTCCAACTTCAATGCAAATATCAAGTTTANATAAAGCTAAATCTTTGATTACTGAGTTTGATAACATGNTGAAAGAATTGAGTTTAGAATTTAANAAACTTAAAAATCAGCTTGAGGGTGAGCTTGAAAGTCTAATTTTAGACTGATAATCATAAATAAGTAAATTAACAACCAATCCGTACGATTTAATTCCAAAGGATTGGTTGTTTTTTTTTAGATATAAATCATATGCTTTTTTAACAAATGGNTCAAACGGGTTTTTATATTTATTACTAAANTCNGCTTTTTCATCAATATTTTTTAAAACCCCTTTATTTATTTTTTTNATTNTGTCATTATACAAGATCTTGTCATTTAAATATAATTCCCTCATTAAGTACTGTAATGCAAGTAGGCTTCCTGAGTAATTAATTTCGATGTTNTTTGATATTTGGTTAGATATAATTCCAATATAATTAGCCTCGTTTTCGCTAGCATATCCTATTTGATGGGCAATTTCATGAGAAATTGTTGATGGATATGAAATTTTAGGTATCCTAGAATTTATATTTGCTTCTAATGTGAATGGGTTTATNTATCCGGTGAATCNTAAGTATGATATTAATAAAGAAAAGTAAGATTTATTTACTTTAAGATTTTCAGTAGATATATTATTAGTTTTTAGTTCTTNAATTGAGTTTTTGCATTCAGATACTATTTCTTCAAACCTGTNAGAGGTTAGAGTAACCTTTTCATTAGGATTTATAGTTAGTTTTTTATGAATATTATTCACTTTATTAATGTAGTACTCAGTTGTTTCAACTAATTCATCTATTTGATAATTACTAAATGCATGTTCTTGATTAATTGATTTTTTATTATAATGGATACCCCAACTGAAATAAAAAAAGGAATAAATAAAAATACTAGTGAATCCTGCTCTATACAAAAAATTACGTCTTGTCTTTGAGTTGTATAAGTGTTTAAAAATAATAGGCAATGATATTAGGTATAATAAATCACCAACATTTAATTTTAAAAAATTAGTAATATTAGATATTAAATCTATCCACGTAGGATAAATTAAAAGATATGCGTTGTAAAACCACTCGTTTTGTGGTTTATTAAAAAATAGAATAACAAAAAAAATAAAAATTAAAAGAAATTTAAATCCCCTCTTAATTTTCAAATTCATACTACTTTATTTTTGTTCAACTATTTCTACTTCAAAAATCAAATTAGATTTTGCAGGTATTCCTCTTTGTTCTGTTTCACCATATGCTAGGTAATAAGGTAAAAATAATGTTGCTTTATCTCCAATCTTTAACAATTTTAATCCTTCTTTAAATCCTGAAATCATCATGTCTTTTGGACCAACTCTAGCTTCAATTGGCGTATATCCACCAGCACTTTTTCTCTGAGCATTTACTTGATTAAATCTTTGTGCAACTTCAAGTATTGAGGTGTCTAAAAGTGTACCATCTTCAAAATATACAGCGTAATGTGTAAGTATAGTTTTATTTTCATCAACCAAATCACCATTATTAGTTGAGTTTATAAAATATTTTAATCCTGTTTCTGTTTCTAATGATTTTGTCTTTAAGCTAGTATGCTCTTTAGATACATCGTTCTTTAACTTTTGAAACATTTTTTCTTTTTCTTTTTTTAGCTTTTCTTCTTCTTTGAAGTGATTCGTAAATATCTTCGAAGCATTAAACTTTTTAGCTTCTTTTCCATCTCTTTCAATTGTAATGCTTAAAATCGAATCTCCTTGTTCTATTGAATCTACAATTTCTTGACCTGATATTACTTTTCCAAATACAGTGTGAAGACCATCTAACCAGGGAGTTTCTTTATGAGTGATAAAAAATTGACTTCCATTTGTTCCTGGACCTGCATTGGCCATAGATAATATTCCTGCTGAATCATGTTTTAAACTTTCAACAATTTCATCTTTAAATGAGTACCCAGGTGATCCAGATCCTGTTCCAGTTGGATCTCCACCTTGAATCATAAAGTCTTCAATTACCCTGTGAAAAGTTAATTCGTCATAATATTTTTTTCCTTTATATTGTTCACTAACCTCTTTATTATTGCCCTCAGAAAGAGATATAAAATTAGCGACTGTTACAGGTGTTTGTTTGAAAAATAACTCTGTAATTAT
>NZOB01000070.1 GCA_002693085.1 Flavobacteriaceae bacterium
CTGGTTCTGGCTCTGGTTCAAGTTCTGGTTCTGGCTCTGGTTCAGGTTCTGGTTTAGGCTCTGGTTCAGGTTCTGGTTCAGGCTCTGGCTCTGGTTCTGGTTCAGGCTCTGGTTCTGGTTCTGGCTCTGGCTCTGGTTCTGGTTCTGGTTCTGGCTCTGGTTCTGGCTCAGGTTCAGGTTTTGATTTAGTTTGTTTTACTTCTTCCTTAACTGAATCTTTTTGTATACTTTCTTCATCTTTTTCATCTTTTAAGTCATCTATCTCATTTTTATCTAAGTCTTTAGCTGGTTTCTTTCCAAAGGAAAAGAGCCTTTTAAAAAAATTCATATATGAAAGTTAGCTATAAAATTTTAAAATAAATGAAATTAAATCTTTTAAGGAATTAAAGATTTACTTTTTAGACAACCAATCATTTACCTGGTCAGAAGACATAATTGCTTCAGAAAAGGTATAAGCACCTGACTTTGGGCTTTTTACCATTTTTATAGCTTTAGTAAGCTTTTTTGAAGAAGTTTGTAATGTAGCAACAGTTTTTTTAGCCATTATTTTATCTCTTTATGTATTGTATACTTTTTTAATATAGGATTGAATTTTTTTAATTCTAACCTCTCAGGTGAATTCTTCTTATTCTTAGTTGAAATATATCTAGATGTTCCTGGCTTACCAGAATCTTTGTGTTCTGTACATTCCAAAATAACTTGAACTCTATTTCCTTTTTTAGCCATTATATTAAAGTTTAATACCTTTTTCTTTTGCTTCTTTCAAAACAGCACTTATGCCTTTTTTGTTAATTGTCTTTAAAACAGATGTAGAAACTTTAAGTTTAATCCACTTATCCTCTTCAGGAATGTAAAATCTTTTCGAAACAATATTAGCGTTAAACCTTCTTTTGGTTTTGTTTATAGCTTTAGAAACATTATTTCCAAACTGAACTTTCTTTCCTGATATTTGACAAATTTTTGACATAATATATTGCCTTTAGGCATGCAAATAAACAACTTTTTTACAGTATTGACAAATTTATTTTATTAGATTTTCTAACAGAAGTTTATGTGATTTTTCTACAATAATTTCAATTATTTCTTCTCTGGACCCGTTTAAAGACAATTGCTCTGTTATTATCTTTTGAGGCGTTGCAATTGAAATAAATATTTGACCAACCTTTGAAAAATGATCATTGGTTGAAGGACCTGCATTACCAGTTGTAGAAATGCAATAATCAGTATTCAATATTTTTTTGCCAGATTTTACCATCTCATATGATATTTCCTTACTGACAGGTGAAAATTTATATATCAAATCTTTGTCAATTTGAAGAATATTTATTTTTGATTCTATCGAATAGGTAACTAAAGAGCCTTTAAAAAATTTTGATGCTCCAGCTTTTTTAATTATNGAATTAGATAATTTCCCGCCTGTTACACTCTCAACAGTCGAAAGTGAAAGGTTGTTGATCAAAAAAAAATCAAAAATCTTATCTAAAATCATTTTATTTTAATTGAAAAAACTTTCTTTTCTTCCAAAAAACCATCTAAAACATCTCCTATATTAACTTTTCCAACACCTTCAGGTGTNCCAGTNAATAAAATATCACCGATTTTTAATGTAAAGTAATTAGANACTTCTGAAATTAATTCATCTACTTTCCAAATCATATTAGAACTATTACTTGTTTGTACTNTTTCATTATTAACTTTTAAACAAAAGTTAATATTATTAATGTCATCAAAATCATTAATATCTATCCAATCACCAATAACAGCAGAATTATCAAAAGCCTTAGCTTTTTCCCATGGTTGGCCAGATTGTTTAAGTTTTTTTTGTAAATCTCTAGCTGTAAAATCTANTCCTAAAGANATTTGATTATAGTATTTATTAGAAAACTTAGGGTCNATATGTTTACCAANTTTACTAAACTTCAAAATTATTTCAACTTCGTAGTGAATTTCTTTAGAGAATTCAGGNATAAAAAAAGGTTGATTTTTTTGTATTATGCTTGAGTCAGGTTTTAAGAANATAACAGGGGNTTTACTTCTGCTAGAATTTAATTCTTCAATATGCTTCAAATAATTTTGACCAATACAAATGATTTTCATGATAANTTATTATTAATCTTACTTAATCTAATTTTATTTAACACTTTCTTTGTATATCTTGGAAAATCTGCATTCAATATCCAACTAAAATATCCTGGATCAGTTTCAATAATTTCATCAACCTCTTTGCCTTTGTACTTTCCAAANGAGAAAGTTGGTTTTAAGTCAGAATTTAAATGAATAAANCCTGCNANATCAACAAATTTTTTTTGAGTNGAAAATTNAGATAAAAAATCAACNTTATCTTCAAGGTCTTNNTACTTATCTAATTGGGCTAATAAAACCTCAAATGTGGCTCTAGTNTCCGACATTGATGAATGAGCATTATCATGAATTTTATTACAATAAAATTTATATGCAGCAGACAAAGTTCTTTTTTCTTTTTTATGAAAGATATTTTGCACATCAATCAATTTTATTTTTGATANATCCAAATCCTTTTCAACTCTAAGAAATTCTTCAGCTAACATAGGAACGTCAAATTTATTTGAGTTAAAACCTGCTAAATCACAATCTTTNATAAAAGAAAATATTTCATTAGAGACATCTTTAAATGTTGGTTTATCTTTTACCATCTCATCAGTAATTCCATGAATAGAAGATACTATTNTTGGTATTGGAATTGTTGGATTAACTAACCAAGTTTTAGAAATTTCTTCACCATTTTTTTCAATTTTTAGAACAGAAATTTCTACAATTCTATCATTAACAATACTAATCCCTGTTGTTTCTAAATCAAAAAAACAAATTGGCTTAGTTAAGTTTTTTAAAAAAGACATAAATTATACTAAATTTGCGTTTTAGGATTCCAACCCTCTATAATATCTTTAATTCTTTTTATAAATAATCCACCAGTAGCTCCATTTATTATCCTGTGATCATAACTGTGACATAAAATCATTTTTCTACGAATTCCAATAAAATCACCTTTTTCAGTNTCTATGACAGATGGTTTTTTTAAGATTGATCCAATTGCTAAAATTCCAACTTGTGGNTGATTAATTATTGGGATGCCTGCTAAAGTATCAAATACTCCNACATTGGTTATTGTANAAGTTCCATCAACTACATCATCAGGATTTAAATTATTATTTCTAGCTCTTTGAANTAAATCGTTTGTTTTTTTAACAATACCAATAAGACTTAATTGATCTGANTTTTTAAGAACAGGCACAATTAAATTACCGTCAGAAAGAGCTGTTGCAACTCCAATATTTATATCACTCTTTATAAAAACTTTATCATCTTTTAAACTTGAATTAAGNATTGGAAATTCTCTTAGGACTTCAGAGACAATTTTAACAAAAACATGTGTTAGAGTTAATTTATAATTTTCTCTCTTTTGGAAATCATTTTTAACACCTTCTCTCCAGTCCCAAAGGTTGGTAACATCAATCTCAATAAAAGATTGAACATGTGGGGANGTTTTTTTACTATTAACCATGTGTTCNGCAAGAATTTTTTCCATTCTTGTTAAATCTCTTATTGTTGATTGATTATCAGAATAATTTTTATCAATCTCTAATTTTTCTGAAATTGAGTCACTAGATTCAATATATTTTAATATATCTTTTTTAGTAATTCTACCATCTTTGCCTGAACCACTAATTTTTANTAATTCTTTTTCACTAATATTTTCTTTTTCAGCTATACTTCTAACCAATGGCGATATGTAAATATCATTTTCAATTTTCGAAGNTTTTAAAATTTCATTCGTCTCAATTTTCTCATCATTTTTATCATCCAANACCAAATCTATATTAGGAATCTCTTCAATAATATCAATTGTTTTTGCAGAACTNGACTCNTTACTAAGCTCAATAATGCAAATAGTCTCTCCTACCTTTACTACGTCATTTACTTTAAAACATAATTCAATAATTTTACCATCAACATCACTTGGAACTTCGGAATCAACTTTATCAGTTGCTATCTCAACAATAAAATCATCAATTTTTACATCATCCCCAACATTTTTNAGCCAATTAACAATAGTAGCTTCCTCAACACTTTCTCCCATTTTGGGTAATGTAAGCTCATATTTATTAGTTTTAGACATATCGCAAAAATATCAAATAATAGGATAAAAAGTTAATTATTCTTTAGTTGATTGTTCATAAGGAACTCTTTTTAAAATACTTCTTCCTAGAGTAATTTCATCNGTATATTCAAGATTATCACCTACAGAAACACCTCTGGCTATAGATGAAAATTTAATACTATCATTACTTATCTTTTTATAGATATAGAAACTAGTAGTATCACCTTCCATTGTAGCGCTNAATGCAAATATCACTTCTCTTATTTTATTGTTATTAATTCTATCAATTAATTCTTGTATTGTTAGTTGACTTGGACCNACTCCTTCAATTGGTGATATTTTTCCATTTAATACATGATACAATCCATTAAACTGGCCAGTGTTTTCAATAGCCATTATGTCTCTTATATCTTCCACAACACATATTAATGAATCATCTCTTAAACTGCTNTTACAAATATCACANANTTCAGAATCAGATAGGTTATGGCAATTTTTACATGATTTTAAATTTTCGTGCAATGCTTTTANAGAATTTATTAAATCATTTATTTCANTNGAATCTGACTTTATNANGTGTAGAGCTAATCTTAAAGCAGTNCTTTTTCCTATTCCAGGCAATCTTGAAATTTCATANACNGCATTTTCTAAAATTTTTGANGGAATATTCATTTTACCTTTTAACTATTCGCTAAGATAGCATCATAAATTATTATATTTGAGTTCTTTACTATAAAGATGTCAGAATCCTTAATTTTTTTTGTAATTGCAACTTACTTTTTAATTCTTTTTTTCATTTCAAATCTAACTAAGGGTAAAGAAAATAATTCAACATTTTTTACNGGGGATAAAGAGTCACCTTGGTATGTTGTTGCATTTGGAATGATTGGAGCATCACTTTCTGGAATAACATTTATTTCAGTTCCTGGAGATGTAGGAATTTCAAACTTTACATATTTTCAGGTTGTTTTAGGTTATTTATTTGGATATATAATAGTTGCTTTCGTGCTTTTACCTATATATTACAGAAATAATGTCACATCAATTTACGAGTATCTTGGGGACAGATTAGGTTTTGTGTCCCACAAATCCGGAGCTTTATTCTTCTTTATATCTAGAATTCTTGGAGCTGCTTTTAGACTTTATCTTGTAGCCATAGTTTTGCAAACATTTGTATTTGATTCATGGAATATCCCATTTGAAATTACAGTATGTTTATCTATTTTTTTAATTTGGATTTATACTTTTAGAGGAGGGATTAAAACTGTTGTTTGGACTGATACTTTACAAACATTTTTAATGATTCTTTCAGTTTTCCTTTCGATATATCTAATAAACAAGAACATTAATTGGTCTTTTGCAGATTTTATTGGGTCTAAAGAATTTTCAGAATATTCTAAAGTATTTGTTTTTGATAATATNCTTGAAAGAAATCATTTTATTAAGTCATTTATTGGAGGAATGTTTATCACTATTTGTATGACTGGTCTTGATCAGGATATGATGCAAAAAAATTTAACTTGTAAATCACTAGCTGAAGCAAAAAAAAATATGGTAGTTTTTAGTTTCATATTAGTACTGGTGACATTAGTTTTTTTAGTTTTAGGTAGTTTATTATTTATTTATTCAAGTCAAACCGGTATTTCAATTCCTTTTTTAAATGGTAGTGAAAATACAGATCTTTTATTTCCTGAAATAGCATTAAACTCTGATTTAGGCCTTACAATGGGAATAGTATTTCTTTTGGGACTAATTGCTGCTGCATACAGTAGTGCCGATAGTGCTTTAACTTCTTTAACAACATCTTTTTGTGTAGATTTTCTTGACATTTCTAAAAAAGATGATAAAACACAAAAAAATATTAGAATTAAAACTCACATTGCNATGAGTTTAATTTTAGCAATAGTAATTATACTTTATAAAAACCTACTAAATACCAATGTTATTGATGGTCTTTTAACTGTAGCAGGATATACATACGGNCCATTATTGGGGCTTTTTGCGTTTGGAATTTTTANTAAATATAAAATCAATGATAAATTAAGTTTAGCTGTATGTATAATTTCAGTGATTATTGTANTGTTTATTGGAAGAATACCATCTGAATATATTGGTGGTTATGTTATTGGTTATGAATTACTNCCTCTGAATGGTTTAATAACATTTATAGGTCTATTTTTAATTAGAAAATCACCATCTAATTAAAGCACTTCCCCACGTAAATCCACTACCAAAAGCTGCTAAAACAATTATGTCATTTTTCTGAATTAAATTGGCTCTGTGAGCTTCAGCTAGGGCTATTGGTATTGAAGCTGCAGTTGTATTACCATACTTAGAAATATTATTAAACACTTGGTTATCTTCAAGTTTAAATTTTTTCTGGATAAATTGGGCAATTCTTAAATTTGCTTGGTGAGGTATTAATAATTTAATATCATCTTTTTTTAAATTATTCTTTTCTAAAGCNTCATTAATTACTTCNGAAAATCTGACAACTGCATTTTTAAAAACAAACTGACCATTCATGTATGGTAAATAACTTTCTTCATTTGGATCATTATCTTTTATTATATCAGACACCCATCTAGTTCCAAGACCTGGTGAGATTACTGATAATTCTTTAGCATGTTCTCCTTGAGAATGTAAATGAGTTGAAAGTATTCCTTTTGAATTATCTTCTTCTCGTGAAACTACTACCGCTCCAGCCCCATCACCAAAAATTACTGAAACTCCTCTTCCTCTTGTAGTTTTATCAAGTCCAGGACTGTGNGTTTCTGAACCAATTACTAAAATGTTTTTGTACATTCCTGTTTTTACAAATTGATCAGCAGTTGAAAGAGCATAAATAAATCCAGAGCATTGATTTCTTACATCTAAAGCTCCAACTGTATTCATATCCATCATGTCTTGTACCATTACACCAGCACCTGGGAAAAAATAATCTGGACTTAGAGTTGCAAAAATTATAAAATCAATNTCATCTTTTNTTAAATTGGCATCACTAATTGCCATCTTTGCAGCTTTAACNCCCATAACTGATGTTGTGTCTTCAGATGTACGGTCAATCCATCTTCTCTCTTTTATTCCAGTTCGTTCTCTTATCCACTCATCACTTGTATCCATTATTTTTGATAAGTCATCATTGGTAACTATATTTTCTGGNAAGTAAAAGCCAAGTCCAGAAATTTTAGAATTATACATAAAGTCAGTTTATTGCAATATAACAAAAATGTCATTTTGTCATTAGTTTTTATTTNGTATATGATTTGAATAAAAGATAATATGAACAAGCAAGACAACGGAAATATCCAGTTAAATTCTTTAAGAAATGAATTTAACTCTAGAGTGAAATCTACATTATATTTAGGGANCTCTAAAAGAATAAAGTTTAATGATTTTAGAAGATATAGAACAATTTAAAAAATAAACCATGAGTAAAGGAAAAATAAATGTTTCAGTCGAAAATATATTCCCACTAATAAAAAAATTTTTATATAGTGATCAAGAAATTTTCTTAAGAGAACTTATTTCAAATGCAACAGATGCAACAACAAAACTTAAACACTTATCAAATATTGGGGAAGCTAAAATTGATATTGAAAATCCTATTATTGAGGTTAAAGTTGATAAAAAAAATAAAAAACTACACATAATTGATCAAGGTGTCGGAATGACACAAGATGAAGTTAAAAAATACATAAATGAAGTTGCCTTTTCTGGTGCTGAAGAGTTTCTTGAAAAGTATAAAGACTCTGCTAAAGACAGTGGTATAATTGGTCATTTTGGCTTAGGGTTTTACTCTGCATTTATGGTTTCTGATAAGGTAGAAATTATAACTAAATCATATAAAGATGAATCTGCCGTTCACTGGTCATGTGATGGATCACCTGAATTCACTCTTAATAAGCATGATAAAAAAGAAAGAGGCACTGAAATAATTTTAAGTATTTCAAAAGATTCCAAAGACTATCTAGAAGAAAGTAAAATTAGAGATCTTTTAAGAAAAATATAACAGATTCATGCCAGTTCCGATAAAATTTGGAACAAAAGAAATTGTAAAAGATACTGGTAGTGATGATGACAAGAAAGAAGAAAAAGAAATTGTAGATGATATCATCAATATTACTGAACCTGCTTGGACCAAACAACCAAAAGATTTAGATGAGCAGAATTATAAAGATTTTTATAAAGAGCTTTACCCTATGAATTTTGAAGATCCTTTATTCAATATTCATTTAAATGTTGACTATCCCTTTAACTTAACTGGTATTCTTTATTTTCCTAAAATATCAAATGATATTAATCTTCAAAAAGATAAAATACAATTATATCAAAATCAAGTATTTGTAACAGATAATGTAGAAGGAATAGTCCCTGAATTTTTAACATTGCTTAGAGGTGTTATAGACTCACCTGATATTCCTCTAAACGTTTCAAGAAGTTATTTACAGGTTGATTCTGCAGTTAAAAAAATAACAAACTACATTACAAGAAAAGTAGCTGATAAGCTTAATTCTATATTCAAGAAAGAAAGAGATAAGTTTCAGGAAAAATGGAATGACATAAAGGTAATCATTGAATATGGAATGTTAAGCGAAGAAAAATTCTATGAAAAAGCAAAAAACTTCGCTCTTTATCCCTCAACTGACAATGAATATTTCACATTTGATGAATTAATTAATGAGATTAAAGAAAATCAAACTGACAAAGAAGATAAAACCATAATATTGTATGCTACTGATTTAAAGGAACAAGATTCATATATAAAACTAGCTAAAGGCAAAGGTTATAAAGTTTTATTACTGGACTCACCAATAATCAGTCATCTAATTCAAAAATTAGAGTCAAATGAAAAAAATATTTCATTTTCTAGAGTTGATTCTGACACTCTAGAAAATCTTATAAAAAAAGACGAGAAAAGTATTTCAAAGCTTGATGATAAACAAAAAGATAAACTAAAAGGTTATCTAGAAGAAATAATTCCTAAAGAAAAATTTACCTTACAATTAGAAGCTTTAGATAGTGATACAATTCCATTTATGATTACACAACCAGAATTTATGAGAAGGATGAAAGATATGCAAGCAACTGGTGGTGGAGGTATGTTCGGAAATATGCCTGAAATTTACAATGTTGTTGTTAACACAAATAGTAATCTGATTTCAAATATTTTAAGTATCAAAACCAAAAACAAAAGAGAGCGTTTAATAAAACAGTCTATGGATTTGGCTAAACTTTCACAGAACCTTTTAAAAGGTGAAGATTTAACAGATTTTATTAAACGTAGTTTTGATTTAATAAAGTAGTTTTTTTATAGTTTTGTCAACAATGAAAATCAAAGCTTTATTACTTGCACTTATTTTAGCATCATGTTCAAATAGCAATGAACTCATACTGGATGTAGAAATAAAGGATTTAAAAAAAGGTAAACTAGTTTTAAGTAAAATTAATGATAGTGTATTTTCTACTATTGATTCATTTAATGTTAGTGGGGAAAAAAATATAATTTTTAAGAATGAATTGAATGAACCAGAATTACTTTTTTTAGAGCTTTATACAAATCAATCTAAAGATCCTTTTTCTTTAACATTTTTCGCTGAAAAAGGTCAAATGAAGATAAAAACTTCACTTGATAAATATGGATATGAACTTAAAGTTACTGGATCAAAAAATGATTCAATCCTAAGAGAATACATTAGGGTGAATAAAAAATTTAATGACCAAAAAATCGATTTGATTAAAAAATCATTTGAGTTTAAGAAAAATAACCAAAATGATAGTGTAATAGAAGTTGATAATTTACTTATACAACTCAATAAAAGACAATTTTTACATAATGCTAACTATGCATTAAGAAACAAAGATTATGAGGTGTCACCATATATTGCTATTACTGATCTACTTGAATCTAACAAAATCTTAGATACAATCTATAAATCATTAAATAT
>NZOB01000071.1 GCA_002693085.1 Flavobacteriaceae bacterium
GTTGGTTATAGTTGGATTGATAGTTTAAAAGAATTAGTAGATAATGAAGTAAGCGACAAAATGTTTGAAAATGCATCTGAAAGATTTCCTTTCCAAACACCTCAAAATAAGGAAGAGTATTTTTATAGATCTATTTTTGAATCACATTTTCCTTCACAAGCTGCAGCTGAAACAGTTCCATCTGTACCCTCAGTTGCTTGCAGTACTCCCATCGCTCTAGAGTGGGATAAATCGTTTAAAAATTTAAACGATCCATCAGGCAGATCTGTATTAAATGTACACAAAGATTCTTATTAGAAAATTCTCTTATAAATTGTTAATAACTTAGGGGTATTCTTCCCTGTTAAACCTCAGTTTTTATACCCTTTTAAGGTATATTTGCAATAGGTACAACTAATTATAAAAAAAATTAATGAGTAAAGAACAAAATCAGCAGTATTCTGCGGATAGTATTCAGGCCTTAGAGGGCATGGAACATGTCAGAAAAAGACCTTCAATGTATATTGGAGATGTTGGTGTAAGAGGACTTCATCATTTAGTTTATGAAGTGGTAGATAATTCCATTGATGAAGCCATGGCAGGGCATTGTTCTAAAATATCAGTTATTATTAATGAAGACGATTCTATTTCAGTTGAAGATGATGGTAGGGGTATCCCTGTTGGTATTCACCAAAAAGAAGGTGTTTCAGCTCTAGAGGTTGTAATGACAAAAATTGGTGCAGGAGGTAAATTTGATAAAGACTCGTACAAGGTTTCAGGTGGATTACATGGAGTTGGAGTTTCAGTTGTGAATGCACTTTCCGATCACTTAACAGCTGTTGTTCACAGAGATGGTAAAGTATGGCAACAGGAATATGAGAAAGGAAAAACATTATATCCTGTAAAAGAGGTTGGTAAAACTGATAAAACAGGTACGATTGTAACTTTTAAGCCTGATTTATCAATTTTTAAGGATGTTGAAAAATATAATTATGATACTCTCGCTAACAGAATGAGAGAATTATCATTTTTAAATAAAGGAATACATATTTCACTAACTGATGAAAGAAAAAAAGTTGATGGAGAATTTTTAAATGAAGAATTTCATTCTGAAGAAGGACTAAAAGAATTTATAAAATTTCTTGATGAAAATCGTGAACCATTAATTCCTGAGGTTATTGCAATTGAAGGAGAAAAAAATGATATACCTGTTGAAATTGCTATGGTATACAACTCTTCATTTAATGAAAATATCCACTCTTATGTTAATAATATTAATACTCATGAAGGAGGGACACATTTGTCAGGTTTTAGAAGAGGTTTAACATCAACTTTAAAAAAGTATGCTGATTCTTCAGGTCTTTTAGATAAAGTAAAAGTAGAAATTGCTGGTGATGATTTCAGAGAAGGATTGACAGCAATTATTTCAGTTAAAGTTGCTGAGCCACAATTTGAAGGACAAACAAAAACTAAATTAGGTAACAAAGAAGTTACTTCAGCCGTCTCTCAGGCTGTTTCTGAGATGCTTGAAAACTATTTAGAAGAACATCCGTCTGAAGCAAAAATGATTGTCGATAAAGTGATTTTAGCAGCTCAAGCAAGACATGCTGCTAGAAAAGCAAGAGAAATGGTTCAGAGAAAAACTGTAATGGGAGGAGGAGGTTTACCTGGTAAATTATCCGATTGCTCTGAGCAAGATCCTGCATTATGTGAAATATTTTTAGTAGAGGGTGATTCTGCCGGTGGAACTGCTAAGCAAGGTAGAGATAGAAATTTTCAAGCTATTCTTCCATTGAGAGGTAAAATTTTAAATGTTGAAAAAGCCATGCAACATAAAGTTTTTGAGAATCAAGAAATAATAAACATATATACAGCTTTAGGTGTTACAGTTGGTACAGAAGAAGATAGTAAAGCATTAAATCTTGAAAAATTAAGATATCATAAAATTGTAATTATGTGTGATGCTGATGTTGATGGTAGTCATATATCAACGCTTATTTTAACTTTTTTCTTTAGATATATGAGGGAATTAGTAGAAAATGGACATGTATATATTGCAACACCACCTCTTTATTTAGTTAAAAGAGGTAGTAAAAAAGAATATGCATGGAATGATGATGATAGAGATAAATTACTTGAATCTTTTGGTAATGGAGCTTCTATTCAAAGATACAAAGGTCTTGGCGAAATGAATGCAATTCAACTTTGGGATACAACTATGAACCCAGAGTCAAGAACATTTAGAAAAGTTACAATTGAAAATGCTGGTGAAGCAGATAGAGTTTTTTCTATGCTTATGGGTGAAGATGTTCCACCAAGGAGAGAATTTATTGAAAAGAATGCTACTTACGCTAATATTGACGCTTAAATTATACTAATATGAAAGTAACTATTGTAGGTGCCGGAAATGTAGGAGCTACAGCTGCTGATGTTATAGCCTCTAGATCAATAGCAAGTGAAGTTGTATTGTTAGATATTAAAGAAGGTTTTGCTGAGGGTAAAGCTTTAGATATTATGCAAACTGCAACTACACGAGGTTTTAATACCAGAGTTGTTGGTACAACATCAGATTATTCCAAAACATCTAATTCTGATGTTGTTGTTATTACCTCAGGAATACCTAGAAAACCAGGAATGACACGTGAAGAATTAATTGGAATAAATGCTAAAATTGTTAAAGATGTTACTAAAAATATTTTAGAACATTCAAATAATCCAATTATTATAATTGTTTCAAATCCAATGGATTCTATGACTTATCTTGCTCTAAAATCATCTGGTTTAGATAAAAATAGAATAATTGGAATGGGAGGTGCCCTTGATAGTTCAAGATTTAAAACATATATATCACTAGCTTTAAATAAACCAGCAAATGATATTCATGCAATGGTTATAGGTGGTCATGGAGATACAACAATGATTCCATTATCAAGATTTGCAAAGTATAATGGTTTGCCATTGTCAAGCTTTATAAGTGAAAGTAAAATTGAAGAAGTTGTTAAATCAACAATGGTTGGAGGGGCAACCTTAACAAAGCTTTTGGGAACTTCAGCGTGGTATGCTCCTGGATCATCAATTGCATATGTTGTTGATTCTGTTTTAAATGATCACAATAGAATAATTCCAAGTTCTGTTTATTTAGATGGAGAGTATGGATTTTCTGATATATGTATAGGTGTACCCTGTGTAATAGGTAAAAATGGTGTTGAAAAAATAATTTCACTTGATTTAAATAATGAAGAAAAATCAATTTTTTCCAAAAGTGTCGATGCAGTTAAGTCAATGAATGAATCTCTTAATGATCATCTCTGATATTTTATAAACTATCATTATTTTGTTTCTGATGTTCTAAATCATATATTTGCTTGCCAAAAAAATTAAATTATGCATAAAAATGGTCTTGTAAAGTTTATTGCTATTCTTTTTACTTTTATCAGTATTCTTCAAATTTCATATACATATGTTGTTAGTAAAGTTGAAAAGGATGCTGAAAATTATGCTATATCTAAAATTGATTCTGAGGAAAGAGATTTTATAATTAAAAGAGAACAAGCACAAAGATCATATTTAGATTCTGTTGCTGATATAACAATTTTTGGTTTTACGTCTTACAAAGGAGCAAAGACAAAGGAATTAAATAAAGGACTTGACCTTAAAGGAGGAATAAATGTAATCTTACAAATATCTGTCAGAGATATTTTAAAAGGTTTAGCTGAAGACACTAATGATCCAGCTTTCAACAGAGCTATTGACAGAGCTGATGAGTTACAAAAAAGCTCTAATGACACATATGTTGAATCATTTTTTATAGCATTTGAGGAGGATGATTCTAACAGACTTGCATCTCCAGATGTTTTCGCAAATAGAACACTAAGTGATGAGATTAATTTTGAAATGAATAATAATGAAGTAAAACCTATTATTCGTAGAAAAATTGATGAATCCATTACTTCTGCTTTTGAAGTTTTAAGGAAAAGAATTGATAAATTTGGTGTTACTCAACCTAACATCCAAAGGCTGGGAAATTCTGGTAGAATTCTTGTTGAATTACCTGGAGCTAAAGATGTAGATAGAGTAAAAAAATTACTGCAAAGTACTGCTCAATTAGAATTTTGGACATCTGAAAAAAATCAAGAATTTTTTACATTCTTATCTCAGGCTAATCAAGTTATTAAAGATTCTTTCGAAGTNNGNAGTTGAGGAAGAAAATAAAACAACATCTGAAATTGATGATTTACTTGCTGATGTAGAAGTTAAATCTGATTCATTAAGCCTTGAAANAAATCCTCTTCTTGATCTAATAGTAAATACAGGTTTCCAAGGCGGGCCCGTACTGGCTCAATTTAATGTTAAAGATCAAAATACTGTAGACTCTTATNTAAATGANCCTAAAGTTAGACAGCTTTTACCATCGTCTAAAAGATTTACTAAGTTTTTATGGGGATTACCTGATCCAGAAACAAATATTGTTGAACTTTTTGTACTTAAGTCCAATAGAAACGATGTNCCTCCACTAAGTGGAAGTGTNGTAATTGATGCAGCTCAATCTTATGATCAATTTGCTAACCCAGCTGTTACAATGCAAATGAATGGAAAAGGATCAAAAATCTGGGAGGATCTTACTGACCAAGCTTACAAAAATAATAGTAACATTGCTATAGTTTTAGATGAAATTGTTTACTCAGCTCCTGGTGTTTCTAGTGGTCCAATTTCTGGTGGTAGATCAGAAATTACCGGTGATTTTTCTTTGAATGAAGCTATCGATTTAGCAAATGTTTTAAGAGCAGGTAAATTACCTGCCTCTGCCGATATTATTCAATCTGAAGTAGTTGGACCATCACTAGGTAAGGAATCTATTGATAAGGGTATTAATTCATTTTTAATTGCATTAGTTTTAGTTCTTGTTTGGATGATATTCTACTATGGAAGAGCTGGTATTTATGCTGATGTTGCTTTAGTTTTAAATATTGTATTAATATTTGGATTTTTATCTGGTTTAGGAGCTGTATTAACTTTGCCTGGCATAGCTGGTATTGTTTTGACAATTGGTATGTCTGTTGATGCTAATGTTCTGATTTTTGAAAGAGTTAGAGAAGAGTTATATAGAGATAAAGGTTTAAAACAATCTGTCTCAGATGGTTTTAGTAACGCGCTATCTTCAATTTTAGATGCAAATATAACTACTGGTCTTACCGCACTAATTCTATTTATATTTGGTTCTGGCCCTATCAAAGGTTTTGCAACAACACTACTTATTGGAATAATAACGTCTTTATTTACGGCTATTTTTATAACAAGAATGTTAGTTGAAAGACATATTTCATCCAACAAAGATTTAGCCTTTTCATCATCACTAACTAAAAATTTATTTAGAAATCTTTCAATAAGCTTTTTATCTAAGAGAAAAATATCATATTTAGTTTCAGGAACTTTAATTTTCATTGCTCTAGGGTCATTATTTACTAGAGGGCTTAACCAGGGTGTTGATTTTGTAGGAGGTAGATCATATGTTGTTAGGTTTGTAGAACCTGTCCCTCAAGAAGAAATACAAAGCAAATTAGTAGCTACCTTGGGTAATGCTGAAGTTAAAACTTTTGGATCTGAAAATCAATTAAAAATTACTTCTAATTATAAAGTTGATGACACATCAACATCTGTCGATGATGAAATACATCAAATTTTATATTCAGGTCTTTCTGAATATATTGGTGATATAACTATAGATGATTTTGTAAACGGAAATGAAGATAAACAANTTGGAATTATGTCATCATTTGGGGTTGGTCCAACNATCGCTGACGATATTAAAAAGAACTCNTTTCTTGCAGTTTTTGGATCTTTGATAATAGTGTTTCTNTACATACTCTTTAGATTTAAAAACTGGCAATTTTCTTTAGGAGCAGTTTCCGCAGTATTTCATGATGTTATGGTTGTTTTAGGTATATTTTCTATTACCTATACTTTTATGCCTTTTGACATGGAAATTAATCAAGCATTCATTGCTGCTGTNCTGACAGTTATTGGTTATTCTTTAAATGATACCGTGGTTGTTTTTGATAGAATTAGAGAATATAGAAATATTCATAAATCTTGGGAGGTTACAAAGATTGTAAACAGTGCTTTAAATAGCACTTTAAGTAGAACATTGAATACGTCATTTACAACTTTAGTTGTTCTTGTTTCTATTTTTCTTTTTGGAGGTGAATCAATTAGAGGGTTTATGTTTGCATTAATTGTTGGTGTNCTTGTCGGTACTTATTCATCTGTATTTGTNGCTACACCAATTATGTTTGACACTTTAAAGAAAAAATTTACTTCTTAAAGTTTATTAAGGAATTTCTTACATTTTTATTTTTGTCCAAAAGATCTTGAGCTTCCTGCCGTGATATTTTAAGTTCATTTATGAGCATTTTTTCAGCTCTGTCTACTAATTTGTTGTTTGATAATTGCATGTCAACCATTTTATTGTCCAAGACTCTTCCCAATCTAATCATAAGAGTTGTAGATATCATATTTAATACTAGCTTTTGAGCTGTGCCAGATTTCATTCTTGTACTTCCTGTTACAAATTCTGGTCCTACTATGATTTCGATAGGTATTTCAGATACTTTTGANAGAGGAGAACCTAAGTTGCATGTAATACAACCTGTAAGNATTCCTTCGGAATTACATTTTTGAATAGTTGAAACAACATATGGTGTGGTTCCAGATGCAGCAATCCCTATAACAGAATCATTATTAGTTATATTATATTTTTTTAAATCNTGCCATCCTTGAGATAAACTGTCTTCGGCAAATTCTTGTGATTTTCTTATGGCTTTGTCCCCTCCAGCTATTAAACCAATAACTAAATCATCCGAAACACCAAAAGTTGGGGGACATTCTGAAGCATCTAAAATACCTAATCTACCACTGGTGCCAGCTCCAATATAGAAAAGTCTACCGCCNCTTTTCATTCTAGNCTCAATGCTTTTAATAAGTTTTGCTATATCATTTAGTTTTTTTTGTACAGCAATCGCTACTTTCTGATCTTCTTCATTTATAGATGAAATAATTTCACTAACAGATTTTTTTTCTAAATTATTGTGATTTGAAGGTTGTTCTGTTATTTTATTAAATTTCATAATGTTTTAACAAAATAAATAAATTAAAGTCAATACTAATAATTAGTCGATATTAATATCTTTTAACGTGTAAGTATCAAACTCACAAACNTTGAAATATCCAAATGGGTTTAAATCTTCGTTGTTAACACAATAAATATTTCCTTTAATAGATGATGGGGCAGTAGAGAAAGGACCATTTTGAGTATTAGTTTGAATAACAATTTGAATCATAAATTTAAAATAATCAAAATCAATACCCTCCATTTTAATATTTAATTCATTATTTTTTATCTTTTTCTTATTTATAAAATATGAAAAAGAAAATTCATTTCCATCAATATACAAGTCTCTTGCTGGTTGTAAATTTCCTTCACCAAATTCAAATAAATAATAATTTTCTTCGTTTTTAAGATCAGTAAATGTTGTAATTATTTCAATTTCTTCATCATTTAAAGATTCCCTTTCACCTTGTTTAACACTTGTTATTGGCGGAGAGCTTGTTAGTGTTTCTTTACTTCTATAGTGATTGTTATTGTGAAAAATATTTAATTCATATTCGCTACTATTAATGATGTTATCAATTTCAGTGTAGTAATGATTTTCTTTCGAATATTTAAGTTCATATTCATTGTTTGTACTTAATTCTTTTATAACAACCTTAGCATTTTCAATAAAATTAATTTCATTGTCAAAATAACTTGAAGTTTCACTGATAATAACTTTAGCATAGCCATCTTTTTTACTTATATGCTTATTTATTTTTGCATCCACAACAATTCTTTTTTCTGTAAATTCTAAATCTAGATCTATAACTTTTTCACAGCTAACTAGTGTGAAAAAGAAGATGATTGGAAATAAATATTTTTTCATTAGAAATTAAAATTATAGGTTACTGATGGAACTATTCCAAATATTGAAATCTGTACTGCTTCATTTCTTAATGTTTCATCATTTTTTCTAAATAATATAGAAGAAGCGTTATCTCTATTATATAAATTGTAAATGCCAAAAACCCATTCACTTTTTAGTTTTCTGTTTTTATTCTTTTTTGGTAATAAATTTAAGCTTATATCTAACCTGTGATAATTAGGTAATCTGTTGGAGTTTCTTAAGCCGTAGTTTGGAATACTGAGATTCATGTACTGGTATTGAGCATTAGGATAGTTTGTAGGCTGACCTGTTTGATATATAAAATTAGTGTTGAGAGTTAGCTTTTCATTTATTTTAAATTTTGAATTTATACTTATGTCATGAGTTTTATCATAAGGTGATAAATACCATTCTCCATTATTAATTCCNGGGCCAATATTATTTAATCCTGGTGTTTTTTGTTCAGATTTTGAAAGAGTNTAAGATATCCAAAATTGATTTCTACCCTTATTTTTTTTTAATAATAGTTCAAGACCATAAGCTCTTGCTTTGCCTTTAAGTAAAGTTCTTTCAATATCATTATTAGCTACNAAATCAGCTCCATCAATATAATCTAATCTGTTTTTAATTTTTTTATAAAATATTTCAGACTCTAATTTGAATTCTTTAATATTTTTATAGTATCCAACTGCAAATTGATCAAGTTTCTGAGGGTCAATGTANGGTCCAGATGGTGTCCAAATATCTAAAGGTTGAGGGGAATTAGTATTAGAAATTAAATGTATGTATTGATTTAATCTATTGTAACTAAACTTGAAACTGTCGTTATTTCTATTAAATGATAAATTAAATCTAGGTTCTAAATTATTAAATGTTTTAAAAACATTATTTTNAGAGGAATAGTTATTTGTTAATGGTTCAGCACCATTATAAATTTCTAAAACTGGATCATAAATTACAGGACTATCATTTAAATATGTTTTCAGCCCAGTTTGACTCAGCCTTATAAATTGATTTATTCTTAAACCATACCTTAGTGATAATTTGTTACTTATGCTATGAATAACATCAAAATAGGCTGCATTTTCAAAAGCAAATTTTTTATTTAAAGTCGACTCATTTATTCCTGAATCTTCAGTTAAAGGAAANATTTTTCCAGGNCTAAAATCATAGTAAATAATATTTGTACCAAAATTAAATTGAAGGTTATTCGAAAAATAGTTTTTTAGATCAAATTTTAGATTCANATTTTTGATTCCTGATTTCCAATCAAATCCTACAAAGTTTAATTGTAAACCATAATAATAATCACTGTAGATAATTGAGGTATTGCTAAATGTTTTTTCATTAATTAAATGATTCCATCTTAAATTAAATGTTGTATTTCCATAAGAAACAAGGAAGGTGTTATCAAGTTTAAAAAGATCTCTACCAAAGTATCCAGAGAAGTATAGCTTATTTTTATTATCAATTATAAAATTGGATTTAGTATTAATATCATAGAAATATGCAGAATTATTAATATCACTAAATTTTAAAAAAAGGTGTGCNTAAGTTCCTCTAGATGCAACTAAAAAAGAACTTTTTTCTTTTTGAATTGGCCCTTCAATTAAAAATCTACTNGAAATTACACCAACCCCTCCATTATACTTAAGTTCTTTTTTATTTCCATCNTTTTGATAAACATCTAGAACTGATGATATTCTNCCTCCGTACGATGCTGGAATACCACCTTTAAATAATTTAACTTCTTTTATTGCATCAGAGTTAAAAACAGAAAATAAACCAAAAAGATGAGATGAGTTATAAATTATAGCTTCATCAAATAAAATTAAGTTTTGATCTGCTGCACCACCTCTAACATTAAATCCTGATGCGCCTTCTCCTGCATTACTAACACCTGGTAATAATTGTATGGTTTTTAATAAGTCAGATTCACCAAATACAACAGGTGTTTGTTTAATAGTTTGGCCAGAAATTCTATTTAAACTTAAAATGGGTTTATCAATATCTGTATCTTCAATATTTTCTATTACAATTACTTCATTTAATTCCTCTAGCTCCTCGGCCAGCATTATATTTAGTGAAATATTTTTATTAATTGATATAAGTTTTTTGTTTTCTTTATATCCAAGGATACTGAAAATAACCTCATAATTACCTTCAGAAATNGTAATTGAATAGAATCCNTAAGAATTTGAAATTGTACCAGTGTTTAATTCTGGAATGATAACATTTGCACCAATTATAACTTCTTCACTAGATTCATCAAGAATGTAACCACTTAATGTGTAATTGTTTTGAGAAAAAGATATAGATAAGAAAAGTAGTATAAAGACAGTTAGGATTAATCTAATCACATTAATTAAGTCCCAAAAATAATGCCAACAACAGAGAAAATAGTAGGATAGGAGATTAAAAAGTTATAAAATCAGTTCATTTTAGAATCTAAATTCTCTTTAATAGAATCTAAAAATTCTTGTGTGCTTAAGTAATGTTGTCTTTTTAAATTACTTCCATGAATCAGAAGAGCTAAATCTTTAGTCATTTTACCTGATTCAACAGTTTCAATACATACTTTTTCTAATAAGTTACAGAAAATTAAAAGTTCGTTATTAGAGTCAAGCTCTGCTCTGTGAATTAACCCTCTAGTCCATGCAAATATTGATGCAATTGGGTTTGTAGATGTTTCTTTGCCTTGTTGGTGCAATCTATAATGACGTGTAACTGTACCATGNGCAGCTTCTGCTTCCATAGTTTTACCATCAGGAGTAAGTAGGGTAGAGGTCATTAATCCTAAGGATCCAAAACCTTGCGCTACTGTATCTGATTGTACATCACCATCATAATTCTTACATGCCCAAACAAAACCACCTTCCCACTTCATTGCGGCAGCTACCATATCATCAATCAATCTGTGTTCATAAGTAATACCTAACTCATTAAATTTATCTTTAAACTCATTTTCAAATACTTCATGAAAAATATCCTTAAATCTTCCATCATAAGCTTTTAAAATTGTGTTTTTTGTAGATAAGTATAATGGCCATTTCTTTGAAACAGCTCTATTCATACAAGATCTTGCAAAACCATATATAGATGAATCAATGTTATACATTCCCATAGCGATTCCATCTTCTTCAAAATTGTATATTTCCCAGGACTTTGATTCATCACCATTTTCTGGGGTAAAGGTCATGGTAAGTTTACCCCTTCCATGAGTAACAAAATCTGTTGCTCTGTATTGGTCCCCGAAGGCATGTCTTCCAATACAAATAGGTTTGATCCATCCCTGAACGTATCGAGGGATATTTTTCATAATGATTGGTTCACGAAAAACGGTACCTCCAATTATATTCCTTATGGTACCGTTAGGAGATTTCCACATTTTCTTTAATGTGTACTCTTTTACTCTTTGCTCATCTGGCGTAATGGTTGCACATTTAATACCGACATTGTATTTTTTTATTGCTTCTGCAGCATCTACAGTAACCTGATCGTCTGTAAAATCTCTATGTTTTAAACCTAAATCAAAGTATTTAATATCTAAATCAATGTATGGTAAGATTAATTTCTGTTTGATAAAATCCCAAATTATTCGGGTCATTTCATCCCCATCGAGTTCTACAACAGGATTAATTACTTTAATTTTTGACATGGATTATTTTTTAACCTCTTTAATTCTAGCTTTTTTACCTCTCAATTCTTTGAAATAATAAATCCTAGATCTTCTTACTTTACCTTTTTTATTTAATTCAATTTTCTTGATGGAAGGTAAATTGATAGGAAAAATTCTTTCGATACCCACAGTTCCAGACATTTTTCTTACTGTAAAGGTTTTAGTCTTTCCAGTACCTTTAATTTGAATAACAACACCTTTAAAAAACTGTGTTCTTGTTTTCTGCCCTTCTTTAATTTCGTAATAAACTGTGATTGTATCTCCTGATTTGAATGATGGGAATTCATTTTGATTTATGAATTCATCTTGTACGTATTTTACTAAAGATTCCATTTTTTTGTATTTAAATGATTAACATACATATGCATCAGAGGTTAACCAACGGGTGGCAAACTTACATATTTTTTGTTTTTTAAAAAAATTATTTATTAAGTAAATCAGGTCTAATCTTTTTTGTTTTTTCTAAAGATTTTTTTTCTCTCCAATTCTCTATTTTCTTTTGATCTCCTGAGAGAAGTATTCCTGGAACTTCCATTTTGTTAAATGATGATGGTCTTGTATAAACTGGTGGCGCAAGAATATTGTCTTGAAAAGAATCTGTCAATGCAGAAGTTTCATCATTTAACACACCTGGGATTAATCGAACTATTGAATCACATAATACTGCAGCTGGAAGTTCACCACCAGATAATACATAATCACCAATAGAAATCTCCATTGTAACAAAATTATCTCTGATTCTTTGATCAATTCCTTTATAATGACCACAGATAATAATTAAATTCCCAGAAATTGATAGTTTATTACTTGTTTTTTGATCTAAAATTGGAGCATCTGGTGTCATAAATATTATTTCCGAATATTCATCTTGTTTTTTTAAAAAATTAATACAGTTGAAAATGGGTTCTATCATTAATACCATTCCTGATCCACCTCCAAACTGATAGTCATCAATTTGTTTTTTTTTGGAAGAAGAATAATTTTTTAGATCATGAAAATTAATTTCAACAATTTTCTTTTCAACAGCTCTTTTCATTATTGATCCTGAAAAAGGACTTTCTAGTAATTCTGGTGTTGCGCTAATTATTTCAATTTTTTTCATCTATTTAGTCAAAAATTAGTCTTTCCTTTTCACCGTTAAGATCAATAAAAGTAATTTGATAAATATTTTCATTTTCAAATGAGCTCAACTCTGAAGTTGAATTGATTGGAGTTTCATTAATTTCTGAAAGAATATAACCTGCTCGAACACCCATTCTGTAGAGAGTTCCATTTCTGTTAACAACTACAACAACTCCGTTTTCTATAGATTTTTCATCTAATATTTTTTTTGTTGCGTCCTTTAACTGCATTCCGTAAAATTGAACATAAGTGCTTCTTTTGAGATTAACTTTTAATTTTTTTGGTATTCCTTTTCTGTCAATAACTACATCTAAGATATCTCCTGGTCTCTTTGAATTCAAGTAACCTGTCAAATCTGAAAATTTTTTAATATTGACATTATTAATTTTTATTATTACATCCCCTTGCTTAATTCCCGCCAGATGTGCTCCCATACTTTCATCAGTACTATTTACATAAAAACCCTCTGTTATTGATAGTCCTAATTCATTTGACAACTCGGCATTAAGACTTTGGCCTGTAACACCTAATAGTCCTCTTTGAACATCGCCAAATTCAAGAATATCTTCGTAAATTTTTCTTGCTATGTTACTTGGTACGGCAAATGAATAACCAATAAAACCAGCATTATTACTTTGTATAGCAGTATTTATTCCAATTAAGTCACCATTAATATTTACAAGAGCTCCACCGCTATTTCCACTGTTTACAGCGGCATCAGTTTGAATAAAAGACTGATTCTTTGAATCGTAGTCATTCAAATCTCTAGATTTAGCACTTATTATTCCAGCAGTTACAGTTGATGTTAGATTAAAGGGGTTACCAACAGCTAAAACCCATTCTCCAATTTTTGTTTGATCAGAATCTGCAAATCTTATGTAGGGAAATGAATTATTTCCAGAAATTTTTAAAACGGCAATATCTGAGTTTTCATCACTACCTATAATTTCTGCAACAAAAGTTTTATTATCGTTTGTAGTTATTTCAATTTCACTTGCATTTTCAATTACATGAAAGTTTGTTATAATATAACCATCACTCGAAACTATAACACCTGATCCAGTACCTACTGTTCTTCTATTTTGACTGTTTCCATAAAATAAGTCCCAAATACTATTATTTCCTTTTGAAAGAGCTGTGTTTTTAACATGAACTACTGAATTAATAGTTTTTTCTGCTGCAATAGTAAAATCTGGGTTTTGAAAAAACCTTAATTGAGGATTGGGCTCAGCTTTTTGAAAATCATTTGAGTTATTAATAGTTTTAAATGTATTGTTTAAGGCAAAACTTTTTTCATCATTTAAAGATTTAAAAATGATATTTATCAAAACTACTAGAATAATAATTCCAAGAATATTTTTTAATCTTTTCATACTTTTTTTTTTATAAAATTAATTTATTTGATTTTTTTCGTTTAATTTTTAACTTCTTTTTAACAGAACATTCAATATTTATAAATTGCACAATATGAATATTAAGTTTTCAAAATATCAAGGCACTGGTAATGATTTTATCATCATTAATAACCTATCAAATTTCTTTCCAAAAGATGATAATAAACTCATAAGTGTATTATGTAATCGAAAATTTGGTATTGGTGCAGATGGTTTGATTTTAATTAATAAACATAGTTCTCTGCCATTTGAAATGAATTATTATAATTCTGATGGATTTATTGGTTCAATGTGTGGTAATGGCGCTAGATGTTCAGTTCATTTTTCCTTTATAAATAAAATAATAAAATCTAAAACAAAGTTTAATGCTTTTGATGGAATACATAGTGGTATTGTAGATCATGATATAATAAAAATTTCAATGTCA
>NZOB01000072.1 GCA_002693085.1 Flavobacteriaceae bacterium
CAATTTTTCCGCCTTATTTTGTTGCTGGAGCTATATTCTCTGGTTTTGCAATGGTAAATACATTACTTATTGTAATGAGAAAAGTTTGTAATCTTGAAGACTATATTACACTCCAACATATTGAACTTATGAATATTGTAATAATGATTACTGGTTCTATAGTTGGCTGTGCATATATAACGGAGCTTTTTATTGCATGGTATTCAGGTGTTGAATACGAACAATATGCATTTTTGAATAGAGCTACTGGTCCTTACTGGTGGGCTTATTGGGCAATGATGACTTGTAATGTTTTTTCTCCACAGCTTATGTGGTTTAAAAAATTAAGAACTAGCATAATATTCTCTTTCATAATTTCTATTGTAGTAAATATTGGAATGTGGTTTGAAAGATTTGTGATTATTGTTACTTCTTTACACAGAGATTATTTACCATCATCTTGGACTATGTTTTCTCCATCGTTTGTAGATATTGGTATTTTCATAGGAACTATTGGTTTTTTCTTTGTTTTATTTCTTCTTTATGCGAGAACTTTTCCAGTTATTGCTCAGGCAGAGGTCAAAACAATTTTAAAATCATCTGGTGATAATTATAAAAAAATGAGAGATAAAAATGGCAAATAAATTTTTACATGCTATATATGATGATGATGATAAGCTTTTAGATGCTGTTAAGTTTCTAAAAAAAGAAGGAGTTTATATTGAAGATGTTTTTACTCCATTTCCTGTTCATGGATTGGATAAAGCTTTAGGATTAGAACCTACAAGAATATCAATAGCAGGTTTTATATATGGTTGTATTGGATTTGCATTTGCAATTTTTATGATGAATTATATTATGATTGTAGATTGGCCTCAAAATATTGGCGGGAAACCTAGTTTTAGTTTTATAGAAAATATGCCAGCATTTGTCCCTATTATGTTTGAATTAACTGTCTTCTTCTCGGCTCACTTAATGGTTATTACATTTTATCTTAGAAGTAGACTTTGGCCTTTCAAGGAAGCTGAAAATCCAATTCCAGAAACAACTGATGACAAGTTTTTAGTTCAAATTCCTGTAAGTGATAATGAAAAAGAGCTTAAATCAAAAGTAAAAAAAACGGATATATTTAAAATTGATATAGTAGAAAATAAAGATGAATAAAATAAATTATATATACATATTATTATCTCTCTCTTTAGTTTCATGTTTTGATTCATCAAATCCTAACTATCAATTTTTCCCAAATATGTATGAATCTGTTGGTTATGATACCTATGCAGAATCATCGGCATTTGCTAATGGGATTGAAGCGCAGAAACCAGTTGAAGGAACGATTTCTAGAGGATGGGAACCTTATGAGTATGAAGACTCAAATGAAGGTTATGAGCTTGCTAAATTAAATTTAAAATCTCCAATCCAAAGAACAGAAGAAAGTGTTAAAACAGGTAAAGAACTTTATGAAATTTATTGTTCAGTCTGTCATGGTTCTAAAGGTGATGGACAAGGAATTTTAATGACTAGAGAAAAGTTCTTAGGAATTCCAAGTTATGCAGATAGGGATATTACAGAAGGAAGTATATATCATGTTTTGATGTATGGAATAAATTTAATGGGATCACACGCATCACAAGTTGATCAAGATGAGAGGTGGAAAATTTCACAATATGTTATGGACTTAAGAAATGAATTAAAAAAATAGTTTGAATGTTTGTATTAACTAAAAAAATAAAAATCTTTTCGCTAGCTCTAATAATTTTAGGTTTATTAGGAATAGCTTTCGGTTTTTATTCTGCTCCTAGTACAATTGAAGAAGCAAAAGAAATCATTGCAAACTCACACCATGGTGACGATCATGCATCAAATCATGATTATCCTGTAGAAGCACATTCTTCAATGATAGAGTCCTCTAAAGAACATAATTCAGAACATTCAGAAGGTCATGAAATGTCACATGATGAGCATGTTTTTCATCAATTAGCTAATAGACCATGGGCTGCAGTATACGTAGCAGCATTTTTCTTTTTTATGATTTCACTCGGTACTCTTGCATTTTATGCAATTCAAAGAGCAGCTCAAGCTGGATGGTCTCCATTATTATTTAGAGTCATGGAAGGTATTACTGGATATTTACTTCCAGGGGGTATAATTGTCTTAGTTATACTTTTATTATCAGCTCTACACTTTAATCATTTGTTTATTTGGATGGATCCTTAGGTTGTTGAACATGATAAAATTATTAAAGCCAAAAGTGGATATCTTAATGTTCCGTTTTTCTTAGCAAAAGGAGTTTTTTATTTGGCTGGTTGGTCTCTGTACAGATATTTTTCCAGAAAATTTTCAATTGCACAAGATAATTCAAGTGATATTTCAAATCATGTAAAGAACTTTAAGCTATCTGCAGGATTCTTAGCATTTTTTATTGTTACTGAATCTATGATGTCATGGGATTGGATTATGTCAATTGACCCACATTGGTTTAGTACATTATTTGGATGGTATGTTTTTGCTAGTATGGTTGTTTCAGCTATTACTGTAATTGCTATTATGATAATATTTTTAAAATCATTGGGTTATTTAGAAAAGGTTAATCATAATCACTTACATGACTTAGCTAAGTTCATGTTTGGCTTCAGTGTATTTTGGGCTTATTTATGGTTTTCACAATTTATGTTAATTTGGTATGCTAATATCCCTGAAGAAGTTACTTACTTTATAACCAGACTTGAAGATTATCAAATTCCATTTTTCGGAATGTTGGTAATGAACTTCATATTACCATTTCTTATACTAATTAATTCAGATTTCAAGAGATTGAATTGGATTATAGTAACAGCAGGTATAATTATTTTAATTGGACATTACATGGATGTGTTTAATATGATCATGCCTTCAGCTGTTGGTGATCAGTGGTCTTTTGGAATCCCTGAACTTGGATCAGTAATGTTTTTTGCAGGATTATTTATATACATTGTTTTTGATTCATTAACTAAGGCACCTTTAGAAGCTACAGGTGATCCTCTAAATAAAGAAAGCGAAAAATTTGTTTATTAATTTATGATAAAAGATAAAATATAATGACAGTATTACTTTCAATAATAGCAGTTACTTTGTTGGCAATATCAGTTTGGCAAATAACAAAGATTTTTGAAATTTCAAATCTTGGAGCAAAAAAAGATGATTCTCAAATAGCATCTGAAAAGGATAATGACCTTCAAGGTAAATTAATGTTTGCTTTCTTGGTATTCATTTATTTGGTTACTATTTATTCATTTGTTTCTTACACTAAGGTTCTTCTGCCAGAATCAGCTTCGGAACATGGTTATACATATGATACACTCTTAATTATATCATTCATAATTATATTTATTGTTCAAACTGTAACTCAAGCTCTATTACATTACTTTGCTTACAAGTACAGGGGCATTAATGGTAGAAAAGCATCATTTATTACACATAATAATAAACTAGAATTAGTTTGGACTGTAATTCCAGCCATTGTTCTTTTTGCTTTAATATTATATGGAATGACAACTTGGTCTGATATAATGAATTTTGATGAAGATGAAGATGCTTTAGTCGTTGAATTATATGCCCAGCAATGGAATTGGAAAGCTCGTTATGCAGGTGATGATAATGTTCTTGGTGATGCTAATGTTAGGTTTTTAAATGATTTTGATGGAAGAAATTCTGTAGGTATTGATTCTTCAGATCCTAATGGTTTGGATGATGTTGTTGTTACTCAAGAGTTTCATTTGCCTGTGGATAGGAAAGTAATTTTTAAAATTAGATCTCAGGATGTTTTACATTCAGCTTATATGCCTCACTTTAGAGCTCAAATGAATTGTGTTCCTGGAATGATTACTGAATTTTCTTTTACACCAACTACAACTACAGCTGATATGAGATTAAATCCTGATGTAGTTGCAAAAGTTAATAGAATTAATAAAATTAGATATGATAATAGTCAAGAGTTGATAGCTAAAGGTGAGGAGCCGTTAGAACCATATCAATTTGATTATTTACTTCTTTGCGCAAAAATTTGTGGAGCTTCACATTATAACATGCAAATGAAGATTGTTGTAGAGTCTGAAAAAGATTTTAATAAATGGTTAAANGANCAGAAAACATTTTCTGAGGTTATTCAATAAATAATAATATGTCCGCTGCTGTAAANAATAATGTAGAAAATCATGATGAACATCATCATCATCACAAAGAAACTTTTATAACTAAATGGGTCTTTAGTCAAGATCACAAAATGATTGCAAAACAATACTTCGTTACTGGTGTTTTAGTAATGGGTGTTATTGGTGTTTTGATGTCTTTGTTATTTAGAATTCAATTAGCATGGCCTGAGGAATCATTTTCAGTTTTTGAAATATTTTTAGGAGACAGATGGGCTCCAGATGGAGTCATGGATCCAAATATATATTTAGCATTAGTAACAATTCACGGTACAATTATGGTGTTTTTTGTTCTTACNGCTGGATTGAGCGGAACTTTTAGTAATCTATTAATTCCTCTTCAAATTGGTGCTAGAGATATGGCTTCAGGTTTCCTAAACATGATTGCGTATTGGTTGTTTTTTATATCAAGTGTNATTATGGTTGCTTCTCTTTTTGTTGAAGCTGGTCCTGCAGCTGCTGGATGGACAATATANCCTCCATTAAGTGCTCTTCCTCAAACNCAACCTGGTTCNGGTGCGGGAATGACACTATGGTTAGTTTCAATGGCATTTTTTATTGCATCTTCTTTATTAGGTTCTCTAAATTATATAGTGACTGTATTAAATCTTAGAACAAAAGGGATGACAATGTTCAGACTTCCTCTAACAATATGGGCATTTTTTGTTACAGCCATTATTGGAGTCATTTCATTNCCTGTGTTATTATCAGCTGCATTACTTTTAATAATGGATAGATCTTTTGGAACATCTTTCTTTTTATCNGATATTTTTGTTCAAGGTGAGGTTCTGCATTATCAGGGCGGATCTCCTGTTCTTTTTGAACATTTATTTTGGTTTTTAGGACATCCAGAAGTTTATATTGTTTTACTACCAGCTCTTGGAATCACATCTGAAATAATAGCTACAAATTCGAGAAAACCTATTTTTGGATATAGAGCTATGGTTGCTTCAATTTTAGCAATTGCATTTTTATCTACTATTGTTTGGGGACACCATATGTTTGTAACAGGAATGAATCCGTTTTTAGGGTCTGTATTTACATTTACCACTCTTTTAATTGCTATTCCTTCAGCTGTTAAAGCATTTAATTATATAGCCACGCTTTGGAAAGGNAACTTACAATTAAATCCAGCTATGCTTTTTTCAATTGGTCTAGTTTCTACCTTCATAACAGGNGGTTTAACAGGAATTATTTTAGGAGANAGTGCATTAGATATTAATGTACACGATACATATTTTGTAGTTGCTCACTTTNATCTTGTAATGGGAATCTCTGCATTGTATGGNTTATTTGCTGGTGTATATCATTGGTTTCCTAAGCTTTATGGAAGAATGATGAATAAAACTTTAGGATATGTGCATTTCTGGATTACTGCTATAGGTGCTTATGGNATATTCTTTCCAATGCATTTTATTGGTATGGCAGGACTTCCNAGNAGATATTACACTAATACAGCTTTTCCTTATTTTGATGATTTAGCAGATATCAATGTTTTAATTACAGTATTTGCNTTAATTACAGGTTTAGCTCAACTTATTTTCTTATACAATTTTATTCATAGTATGTATTTTGGTAAGAAAGCTGAAAAAAATCCTTGGAAATCTAATACAATGGAATGGACTGCACCTGTTGAACATATTCATGGAAACTGGCCNGGTAAAATCCCTGAAGTTTACAGATGGGCATATGATTACAGTAAGCCTGGTAAAAAAGAAGATTTTGTTCCTCAGACTACACCTATTGCTAAAGGAGAAAAAATTACAGAGCATTAAGTCATTTCTTTTTCAATTATTCTTAAGTCAACTTTTGACTATATTTGAGTATGAACGAGAATCTAGATCCTACAAATGATAATTTTTCAAGTGAGGATTTAGAATTTGATAAAGCTTTAAGACCATTAAGTTTTANTGATTTTAATGGTCAAAGCCAAGTTCTTGATAACCTTAAAATTTTTGTTGAAGCTGCAAATCAACGNTCAGAAGCATTAGATCANACCCTTCTTCATGGTCCACCTGGTCTTGGAAAAACCACATTGGCTCATATTTTAGCTAATGAACTTGGNGTCTCTTTAAAAGTATCTTCAGGACCNGTTATTGATAAACCAGGAGATTTAGCTGGTTTATTAACTAGTTTAGAAAGCCGAGATGTTTTGTTTATTGATGAAATTCATAGATTATCACCAGTTGTTGAGGAATATTTATATTCTGCCATGGAAGATTATAAAATTGATATTATGATTGAATCTGGTCCAAATGCAAGATCAGTTCAAATTAATTTAAATCAATTTACCTTAATCGGAGCAACTACTAGATCAGGACTACTAACTGCTCCGATGAGAGCAAGATTTGGAATTAANAATAGGTTAGAATATTATAATAACGATACATTNTCAGATATNATCAGAAGAAGTGCTAAAATTTTGAATATTAAAATTGATAATTCAGCNTCTGATGAGATAGCAAGTAGAAGTCGAGGTACACCAAGAATTAGTAATTCATTACTAAGAAGAGTAAGAGATTTTGCTCAAATTAAAGGAGATGGCAATATTGATTTAAAGATTACAAAATATTCTTTAGAAGCTCTTAATGTAGATAAGTATGGTTTAGATGAAATGGACAATAAATTATTAACTACTNTAATTAAAAAATTTAAAGGGGGACCTGTAGGAATTACTACTTTGGCTACCGCTGTTTCAGAAACTTCTGAAACTCTTGAAGAGGTTTATGAACCTTTTCTAATTCANCAGGGTTTTTTAGTTCGTACCCCNAGAGGAAGACAGGTTACTGAAAAAGCTTATAAGCANTTAAATATTGAGTATTCGTCTGGTCAAAATAACCTATTTGCATAGTGTTAAATAATAAATCATATAATACACAACTTATAAAAACTATTTCTAATGATTTAGGATTTATGTCCTGTGGAATTTCAAAATCAGGTTTTTTAGATTCAGAAGCAAATAGATTTGAAACTTGGTTAAAAAATAATTTCCATGGCAAAATGAGTTATATGGAAAGAAATTTTGATAAGAGATTAGATACAACAAAGCTTGTTGAAGGCTCTAAGAGTGTTNTATCACTTCTCTNTAATTATTTTCCTAACAAAAATAAAACCNCNAAATCATTAAAAATCTCAAAGTATGCTTACGGNAAAGATTATCATTTTGTAATCAAGGANAAACTAAAAAAATTTGTNTTAAANATTAAAGATCAAATAGGTGATNTTCANGGAAGAGTTTTTGTTGATTCAGCACCTGTTCTTGAAAGAGCTTGGGCAAAAAAAAGTGGTTTAGGGTGGATTGGTAAAAACACTAATTTAATAAGTAAAAAAGTTGGTTCTTTTTTCTTTTTAGCGGAAATAATATTAGATCTAGAACTTGAATATGATAATGAGGTAACTGATCATTGTGGAAGTTGTACTGCGTGTATTGATGCGTGTCCAACAGATGCAATCTATGAAGCCTATAAACTAGATTCAAACAAATGCATTTCATATTTAACTATAGAGTTAAAAGATAAAATATCTAATGAATTTAAAGGTCAATTTAATGATTGGATCTTTGGTTGTGATATTTGTCAAGATGTATGTCCCTGGAATAAATTTTCAGTAAAACATAANGAACCNCTTTTTAANCCNANAAGTGAAATTTTTGATTATTCAAAAAAANANTGGAAGGAATTAACAAATGAAGTCTTTAATTCAGTTTTTAAAAACAGTCCTGTAAATAGAACTAAATTTGAAGGTCTAAAAAGAAATATAGAGTTTGTACAGTGAAATTTAAAAACCTTCCTAAAATAGAACTTCATATACACTTAGATTGCAGTCTTAGCTATGAGACTGTAAAAAGTTTAAGACCAGATACAACAATTGATGATTTCAATAATAATTTTAAAGCTAGTAAAAGCTGTAGTTCACTAAAACAATACATTAAATGTGCAGACAATGCAATTTCATTGATGCAGTCAAAAGAAAGTCTGGAGTTGGTTATGGAAGATTTTTTTAATCAACTAATTGAAGATAATGTTATTTACTGTGAAATTAGATTTGCTCCATTATTACATACTGAAGAAGGTTTAAATTCTAGAGAAGTACTTAATATTATATGTAATTCAATGAATATTCTTTCCAAAGAGTCGGGTGTTATTACGGGACTTATTTTGTGTACTCTTCGCCACTATTCAAAGGAACAGAGTATGGAAACCGTTAAGCTCGTTGAAGAATTTAAAGGAAAAGGAGTTCTAGGTTTTGATATTGCAGCTGATGAGGCAGGTTATCCTTTAGACAATCATATAGATGCATTTAAGTATGCCGTACAAAATGATATCAATTGTACAGCCCATGCTGGTGAAGCTAAAGGACCTGAAAGTATTTGGGAAACAATTGATAAACTAAAAGTAAAAAGAATTGGGCACGGTGTAAAGTGTATTAAAGATCCTAAATTAGTTAAGGTTTTATCTGAAAATAATTACCATTTAGAAGTATGCGTTTCAAGTAATATTAAAACCAAAACATTTAATAAAATAGAAGATCATCCTATTTCTCAAATTAATGAATCTTCTATTTCAATGAGTATCAACACTGACGGTAGAACTATATCTGATACAGACCTGACGAATGAATATAAACTTGTTTCCAAGAAATTTGGTTGGTCGATTGAAGAATTTAAGAAATGTAATTTAGAAGCAATTAAACATGCCTTTATTTCTGATGAAATAAAAACTCAACTTTCTGAAAGAATAAACAAAGAATATTAATTTTTTTTGATTTTTTTAAGAAACAGTCACAACGAGATTTGAACCACTTTTACTAGTTGTGTAACATTTCAATACCCCTCCAGTACCAGCTGTTGTACAATCAGTTGCATATTGATTACCATGGTTATTGCAAACAAATCTATTGGATGATGAATTAAACGTCCAAGCAGTTCTAGCTCCTTGATGTGGACATGAATTAGTAAATGCTCTGTAGGTATCATTATCAATTTTTAAGATTAACATGTTTTGAGCAGTAAAGTTCATCCAGCCATTCGATTGTAAGGTGTTAAAGTTGGAGTGACTTAAA
>NZOB01000073.1 GCA_002693085.1 Flavobacteriaceae bacterium
ATACTAGAATCTCTTACCAATTCCAAAGCCACCTCGAATGGACGCTTCAGGGCGTAATGAGGTTACATCTCTTCCTGGCATTGACTCACCTTCGTTATTAGTCAAATATCTTCCAACACCAAAATTTATCTCAAAAGTCCAACCCTTTTTATTAACCCATTTTTGACCTATACCTGCACCTAAAGCGATGTTAAAACTCTTTTCTTCTTCAACAGTCCAGTAGTCAATACCTGGTTGATCTGGATTAGGATTAAAATTATAATACTCTACATCATATCTCATGGATGAAAACTTTGAAAAAACTTCAGCAAAAAATCCTGCACCACCAAAATCTCTTTTATTAAAAAAATAGAATCTGTAAAAGGGTGTTATTGAAAATAAGTCAGCCCAATTAACAGATGAATTATCATCTGATAAATTTATATAAACACTCGCTCCGTAAGATGAGTAAGGATCTTTAATTTTTTCATATGTTATGTCAAAAGATGTATTGGCAATTAGGTCTAATAAATCAACTTTTAATTCATTAGAGCCTAACTCATTGAAAAGTTCATTTATTTGATTATCATTTTTAACTACTTCAACTTTTTGTACAGTTTGTGCGTTTATGTAAATCGTAGCGCTTAAAAAAAGCAGAAAGAATTTTTTCATAAGTATATTTATTCTAAACAGTATTCCTGCCCAAAACTAAAGGACTCGTATGTTTCTTTTGTGACTTCAGCCTGACCTCCCCCTTCACTATTGTTGTTATTGCTATTTCCTCTTGTTAGGGTAAAAAAATACTTTCCATCTCTTTCATATTTATCTACTATATCACCACAATCATTTGAGTCACATGAAATAAAAATTAAAAAAAAGAGCAAAATAATTTTTTTCATTTCGCTAATCTACACAATATTCATCACCTATATCAAATGCATCATATGTTTCTTTTGAAACTTCAGCATCTCCAAGAATATCATCTGACTCACTGTCTCCACCAAATGCTTTCATTGCAAAAAAATATTCTCCATTTGATATGTACTTTCGAACTATTTTTCCACAACTTTTATCTTGGCCACAAGAAAAAATGAATAATAAAATAAGACTAAGTAAAAGACTATTGGCTTTCATTTATAAAAGTTTAAATTTAAATAATATTTGCTTTTGTTTTGACCAACTCCCAAGATATCAATAAAAATAATTTACATCACAAGGACTCAAAAATTTCATTTGATGTAGATAATCACCATTATTATGTGGATGAAACTAAAATTACTTTTTCAGTTAGTGAACTGATAAATAATTACTTTCCAAAGTTTGATACTGATCATTGGTCTAAAGTAAAAGCTATTGAATTCTTGCAAGAACTTGGAGAACCTTATGATGATGATAATATTGAAAAAAAGCAAAATGAAATTATTGATGAATGGGAAGCAAAAAGAAATGAAGCATCAGAAAAGGGACTGATTCTTCATGAAACAATTGAGAAGTTTTATAATCAAGAAAAAATAGATTCTATTCCTCATGAGTTTAATTACTTTAAAGAGTTCATTTCAAAGTATCCAAAGCTTAAACCTTACAGAACAGAGTGGAGAATTTATAATGACGAATTAAGTCTAGCAGGAACTGTTGATATGGTTTATGAAAAAGAAAATGGTGAACTTTTTATTTTTGACTGGAAAAGAAGTACAAGACTTGTTAATGATGCAGGCTTATTGATGCTTAGTGATTTTAAGTATGCTTTCGATGAATTATCTCATGTTGCAGATAATAGTTTTAATAAGTATGCTCTGCAACAAAATTTATATAAGTATATATTAGAGAAATGCTATGGTAAAAAAATCAGTTCTATGAATCTTTTAGTTTTACACCCAAGATATCATACATATTTTCATCTAAAGATCCCAGAAATGAAGAAAGAAACAGAATTTTTAGTTAGACAATCAATTGAAAAATCTCATTAAAATTTTTGAAATTATTCCGATTAAAACAACAACAATTATAAATGTTAGAGCAAGTTCCAATAATAAAATAGCTAAAACAATTAAGCAAACCCCTCTAATTACATTTTTAAAATTTTGAGGTAAGTATCCAAAAAAATATTTGTCAAAGAAATTCATGAGTTTTAACTAAATTACATGCTAAAGTTATGAATAACGATTTAAAAAATCATTGGGAAAACATTTATTCAAATAAAGATGAAAACGAAGTAAGCTGGTTTCAAACCGTTCCTAAAACATCACACCAGCTCATTAAGAAATTAAATCTTGAAAGCAACGATAATATTATTGATATCGGTAGTGGAAGAAGTAGAATTTTAAAGATTCTAATTGATGAGGGGTTCAATAATTTATCCTATTTAGATATTTCTAAAGAAGCATGTAAAAAATCAAAAATAGCTCTAGGGGATGATAAATCTAAAGTGAATTGGAATGTAGAAAATGTACTAAATTTTAAATCTAAAATCAAATATAATTTATGGCATGATAGAGCAGTCTTTCATTTTTTCACAGACAAAAAAGATATTGAAAAATATAAAGAAGTCGCAATTAAAAATATTTCTGACGGAGGTTATTTAGTTCTTGGAACATTTTCAATTAATGGCCCAAAAAAATGTAGTGGGTTAGATGTTTCACAGTATTCGGAACAATCATTAAATGAAATTTTTAAAAGTGATTTTAATTTATTAGAGTCATTTTATATCGACCATCAAACCCCTTTTGATACAACTCAAAATTTCCTATTCTGTATTTTTAAAAAATGAAGAATATATTTTTAATTTTTCTAATCACTGTTAATATACAGTTTTCGCAAAATCAATTTGATTATACAGATTTATTTAATGCTGAAAATAATCCTGAAGTTTCATGCTACAGGATACCATCCATAATAACAGCAATTAATGGGGATTTAATTGCAGCGATTGATGAAAGAGTGCCTTCATGCGGGGATTTAAAATGGAGTAGAGATATAAATATTGTAATAAGAAAAAGTTCTGACAACGGAAAAACGTGGGGAAAAATCGAAAAAATTATTGATTATCCTTTAGGACAATCTGCTTCTGATCCATCCATGATTCTAGATAAGCAAACAAATACAATTTTTTTGTTTTACAATTATATGGATCTGGATAATCAAAAAGACATTTACTATTTAAAATATATTTCATCAAATGATAATGGTAAATCATGGTCTAAGTCAGTTGATATCACAAATCAAATTTCAAAAGAAAATTGGAAAAATGATTTTAAATTTATTACATCAGGGAGAGGAATTCAAACAAAAAACGGTACACTTCTTCATTGTTTAGTTAATCTACAAAAAGGCACTCACGTNTTCGGNAGTAATGATAATGGNAAAACATGGTTCATAACTGAAACCCCAACATNNCCTGGNGATGAGTCTAAAATAGTTGAATTAAATGATGGAAGTTGGATGGTAAACTCCAGAGTTAATAAATTGGGATACAGATATTCACATGTCAGTAATGATGATGGAAAAACTTGGATTTCAAAAAAAGAAGAAAGTATAATTGATCCCGGATGTAATGGTAGTTTAATTCGTTATTCTCATAGCGGAAAAAATTTATTATTATTAACTAATATCAACAATAAAAAAGAGAGAAAAGAAATTGTTTTACGATACAGTATAGATGAGGGAAAATCATGGTCAAACCCAAAAATAATTTACAATGGAGAGGCAGCATATTCATCTATGACCGTCATGGAAAATGGCAGCTTAGGCTTGTTCTTTGAAATGGATAATTATACAAAAAACGTCTTCACCTCAATTTCAATTAAAGACGTTTTATCTTATGAGTAAATTATCTTTTAAACAAATACTGTTATTTGGAGTTTTAGTTGAAATATTAATTTTTTTAATTTTTTATTTATTAAAGGATAATATTGGAGATATATTCCGTTATTCTGCTAGATATTCAGGTAGAGTATCTTTAATTATTTATTTGTATTGTTTTCATCTTTTTTATCAATCTATTATAGTTAATGATAGTTTGAAAAGACTTAAAGAGCTGGTATATATATTTGGAGTTCTTCATTTAATTCATTTTTATTTTTTAGCTCTTTCTGTTTATCTAAATGATCTACCAATAATACCTGTCAAGGTTAGTGGTGGAGCATTAGCATACTTAATGATTATTTTATATCCTTTTGTTATAAATAAAATTAAAAAGAGATTATACCATTTAATCTACTTCTATTATGTTGGAATTGTTATGTTGTTAACTTATGTTTCAAGAATTAAAGGAGACTTTATTGGAGCTGACCCTGAGTTATTTCATAAAATTGCATTTGTTGTGCTAATTTTTTGTTTTTTATTTTATGGAATAAAACTTTATAAGCACAGAAAAAACCTACTTAACTAAGAATATAATTTTAAAGATTTTTTTCTAATGGTAAAAAATCAATTTCAAGATAGCCTCCACTAGCATTATCGTCAGAAACAATTTGAGGTTTTCCTTTTGTTATTTCAATTGAAGTTTTGTGAATATGACCAGTAAAAATTCCTAATAAATTAGATGTATTAAATACTTTGTTATAAAAATCAAATGTTATTTGTGAGTGACCCTCTTCAGGCCATCTAGGACGTCTTTCTAAATTATAATTTCGGTCAGTTGAAGCGTTCCAATTGGGATTTCCACAGCCATATGAAATCTTTTTACCAGGTGCGTACATAGGAATATGAACTAGTAAAACTAAAGGCAAGTCAGAATCCGCATGACTAGAAAAAAATTCGAGTTGGTCTTTATTTATTTCATATGTTGAATTATCAATCGCCAAAAATCTAATTCCTTTTATATCGTAAGCTGCCATTAATGGATTATTCCCTTGATATAAAGGAAGAAGTCTTTTATTAATCCAGGTATTTCGAAGCAAATCTAAATTTCCACTCATTCCCTCGTAATGCCAGTCATGATTTCCAGCAACATAAACATATGGTATTCCAGTTTCATCTAATTTGGATAGCACCCATTCAATTGCTAGTTCTGAGGGAAAACTAAAAATATCACCCACCAATGCAATTAAATCAGCTTTAATTTCTTTTGCATATGTGAGAGTGTTTTCAAAGCACTCATTAGGATTTGTTTTCTTTCTGTTTTTAAAATGTGTAGTTTGATTGTAGGCTTTAGCCATTCTGTTGCTGTACTCTTGAAAAGGAATTCCTCTATCGTCATCCATAAATAAATGAGTGTCTGCTATATGAACAATCTTTAATTTCTCTTTGATTATATTACTGTAGAATGATATTTTTTGCTCATCTATTGTAACATAAAATTCAGAATTAATATTAGNTTTTTTANTAGCTNCTTGAATATTGGAAAAGGATGAAATCCCAACACCTCCAAGTGCAGTTCCTTTAATAAATGATCTACGCTTCATNTCTATTTTTTAATTCAAANTATNTTTNATTGACTTAGTTCATAACCCTGATTAATCCCTTTTTCAATTGCTGGAACNCCTCTTACCATCCACACTGGTTTTGGAGCNCCCATNAGATAATGNTCAAAAAATTGTTGCATCCTAATGTTAAAGTCTTTTCTATTTTGCATTTTTAAAGGCCAGTGTCTAGCACCATTATAATTTAATAACCAAGAGGGTTTACCTAACCTTCTTAGACTCACAAAAAATTCGATTCCTTGATACCATGGTACATGTCCATCAGCATCATTATGCATAATTAAAAGAGGGGTGTTTATTTTGTCTATATTGTAAATGGGTGAGTTTTCAAAATATCGTTGAGGATATTCCCATGGAGTACCGCCAATTCTACTTTGGGTATGTTCATACTGAAATTGTCTACTAAGACCTGTATCCCACCTAATACCTCCAAAAGCACTGATCATATTAACTACAGGTGCACCCGACTCAGCTGCTTTAAAAATATCAGTTTTTGTGACTAAATAAGCTATTTGATATCCTCCCCAACTATGACCTTGAACTCCAATATTATTTGCGTCAACAAACCCTTTTTCTATTAATGAAGTAACACCTGGAATTACACAGTTGAAAGCGCTTTCACCAGGATATCCAACACGATAATGTACATCGGGATTAAAAATTATATATCCTCTACTTGTATAGAAGCTATAATTAATTGATGATCGTCCTGGGTTTGGAGCTCTATGAGTATGTAATCCATTTGAACTTTTTTCATAAAAGTTAACAAGCATTGGATATTTTTTATTGGGGTCAAAATTTTCAGGTTTAATTAGCATTCCTGTTAAAGGTTTGCCGTCTAGAGAATTCCAATACACAAGTTCTGCAGTTCCCCAATTATAATCTTTTTGCTGTGGATTGGCATCGCTAATAATTTTTTGTGATTTGAAACCTAAATCAGAAACTCTAATGTTTGGAAATTCCTCAAAAGATTGTCTAGTGAATATTACTTTGTTACTTAATCTAGCTTTTCTGGGATTTGAATATCGGAACGGTCCATTAACTAGATGTTGTCCATTATTTTTTCTATAATGATATTCATAATAACCTGAGTTTTTTGAGTTCTCATTAAAAGTTGACATAAGAATATTTTCTGAAGTATCGATGAATCTTTTTTCAGAGTCCAGTGAAATAATCCTGTAAGTAGTTTTACTGTTCCTGCCTTTAGTCAATTGTTTATAAGTTGCCTTTTCAGGATCAAATTCCCACACATCATAACGATCATATATAATAATACTTTTATCGTTTTTTGTCCAACCAGCAGAACCATATGATCTTGGGTAATTTGGATAATCGTTTTGTTCGTTATAAAATTGTTTTCCTTTTGTGAGTTCAGTGTATTTGTTGGTTTGAACATTATAGGTGTACCACGTGCTATCAATTTCATTGTAGCCAAAAGCATATTTTCCTTTAGGACTAAATCTTGCTGTGCTTGGCAAACCTTTAATAGCCATTTTTGAAGTGCCATTGTCAATATTTATAATCGCTAAGTCATTTGCAGAAAACAGACCTGTCCATTGAGAACTTAACTGGTATGGCTCTCTTGTACTTATTAGTGCATAGTCACTATTTCCTTCATCTGCTAAAATTGCATTCGGAAATTCTTCAGATTCTATTTGGATTATTCTCTTGTCTTTTAAATGGTAGACAGTTTGATATGATTTAGTCTTATCATTTTTAAGTTGTTTTTCTTGTATTGTATATAATCTTGGTTCATCATAAGTCCAGACTTCAACGTTTACAATTTCTTCATCTAAAAGTAATGTGTCTTGAAAAATTTCAGGACGTGCTAATCCAAAATAAAGTTTACTTTCATCTTTTGAAAAAGATAGCGAACCGTTAGATGACACATTAAATCCTTTGGGTGAATTTTCTTTATTTGCTACTAATTCAGCTTTGTCAAAATTTGAATTCCAGCTATAAAGTTCATATGGTCTTTGTTGAGCTTTACTAGAATCAGCATCGATTATAAAGCCCAGGTTTTTACCTGAGTCGCTTAAGTTTAGTTTATAATATTTTGTTTTTTTATGAGAACTAAACACAAGTTTACTTTCATTCTTTTTTAAGTCTTTAACATATACACCTGGTTCATAAGATCCATTGATTCCAGTGGTTGAATAAGCTATAGTTTGATTCTTTTTTGCAAAAGTATAATTAGTAACAAAGTGAATTGTATCCTCAACAGAAGATTCTAAATTTCTAATTACAAGAGGATATCCATTTATGGTACTAGGTTTTTTAACTTTCTTTTTTGATTTAGTAGTATCATTACTCTTTTCAGATTTTTTTACATCATAATGGTATGCCAAATATCCAGACCATTTTTCTGGAACCCTGTAAGATTTTACATTTGGGATTTTATTTAGAATATTATTTTGCAGATTATATATAGCTAAAGTGTCCATTGGCATTTTATCTTTCTTCACTTTTCTTCTTTTCATTTCAACTATACTATCTTTCCAGGCCTTTACACTAAATACAACAAATTTAGAATCATATGTAAATCGATTATTTTC
>NZOB01000074.1 GCA_002693085.1 Flavobacteriaceae bacterium
CCAGTTATAGTTACTTCTTTATTGTCAAGAGCTTCAATGTTTTTGCCAAAAAATGGTACTTGAAAATAGCTATCATACTCTTCACTGTATTGAGACTTGTAATGGACATCTCTTAATTCAAGCCAATCGGTTTTGATTTGTGAAAAAATCGATGTTGATAAAAATAAAAATATGATACCAAAAAATTTATTCATCAGATAATGTTTTAGAAATATCCATCTTATATACCTGTATGCTTGGAATTAAACACGCTAACAAACCTATGAAAATTGAAATTAATAATAGCCACCATTCTTCATTTAATATATTTATACTGTTTAAACTATAATTAAAGCTTGATTCCATAAAATTAGAAACAAAAATAAGGCCTATTCTGCTGAGTCCGATTCCAATCATAAACCCAATGATAGTCAAAAACAGCGATTCATAAACTAACATCAAAGAAAGTTGAATTCTGCTTCCACCAAGTGTTCTTATTAAAGCTAAGTCGTATTTTCTTTCCTTCATTGAATTAAACAACGTAATAAAAATACTTATACCTGAAACAATAATAATTAGATATGCTAATAATGATATAGTTTCAATTCCAAAACCAAATAATTTAAATAATCGTGAGATTTCATATGATGGAACTGCAGATTGTAGATTAGTTTCTTCGTTAATATACCTAGGAAATTGAATGATATTCATAGGACTTTTAAATTTTATTAGCATAGCTGTAATTTCTTTGTCCTCATCGTGATCGTGTTCTTCATCGTGATCGTGTTCTTCATCGTGATCGTGTTCTTCATTATTAACTTCTTCATCATGATCATGATCGCTATGAAGTTCCCAAATACTTTCGGGTGAGGTTAAGATTAATTGATCAGCTACTGAGTTAGAAAAATCTAAAATACCTTTGACAATGAATTTACTATCAGAATGTACTTCTCCTGTTTCCCTCAAGCCGTGGGAACTAACAAATTCATCATTTAATTTTAAGTTTAATTTTTCAGCAAGTTTTTCTCCTAAAACAACTTCATATTCATCTTTAAAAAAATCACCTGATTTTAATTTTAAATCATATAAGTCAAAAAATTTTGAATTTGTTCCAACTATTCTATATCCACTATAATTATCTCCATACAACAAAGGCACACTGTAACCAACCATTCTATTTTGCTCAATAGCTTTTGCATCTTTAAGCGGAATATTTCCTGTGGGAGAATCGACATGATATACACTAGATAAAATTAATTGAAGAGGACTGCCTTTTGCCCCAACTACCATGTCAATTCCCTTTAAATTATTATCCATTTGCTCTTTCAAAACAGTATTAATCAAAATCAAAAGAGAAATCATACTAACACCTAATGATAATAGTAAAATGCTAAGAACAGAACTTAAGGGTCTGCTAAAAATATTTTTTATACTTAGTTTAAAAATATTCATAGACTTATAGATTTTTTAAAATGTTTTTTTAATCTACTATCATGAGTTATNACAATTAGTTGAGCTTGATATTTAAGAGCTTGCTCTTTCAAAATNTTTATAACATTTGAACAGTTAGTGTCATCAAGACTAGAAGTAGGTTCATCNGCAAGAATCAGTTTAGGAGAATTAATTATAGCTAAAGCAATTGATGCTCTTTGTCTTTCACCTTGACTTAATTCTTTAGGCTTNTTATTTANNTTATCTAATATTTTTANGNTNTCAAGNNTCTCTTNTATATTTCCNTTTTTATTTCTNCCTAAAAACTGAGCCAATTCTAAATTTTCTCCAACTGTAAGAGAATTAACAAAGTNAGATCTTTGAAAAATAATTCCAATATTTTGTCCTCTAAANTTATCTAATTCAANNTCTGATAGNTTAGAAATATCTTGATNAAAAATCTTNATTNATCCAGANTTNGGACGTAATATTCCTGCTAAATTNTGTAACANTGTTGATTTACCAATACCAGAATTNCCNAGAACTANTANGTTTTCATTTGACTTAAGNTTTATNTTTGGAAACTTAAAGACAAAACTNNTATCATAACTAAATTCTAATGACTTTGTTTCTATCATTTATAAGGATTTTATTAAACCTCCGTCTATAGGAATGTTTATGCCAGTAATATAACTTGCTTTGTCAGAGCACAAAAAAGAGGCCAAATATCCAAACTCTTCNGGATTACCTATTCTTTTCATTNGAACTTGNTTTTTCATTGTATCAAAAACTTGATCAATAGAAATATTTAATTTTTTTGCTTTTTCAAAATTAAGCTCTTCTATTCGTTCTGTNTTAAAATATCCNGTTAAAATATTATTAACAGTAATATTATCANATGCCACATCATTGGCTANNGTTTTAGCCCATGTCACAACNGANCCTCTAATTGTNTTNGATAATGCTAAATAACTNAAGGGNTCTTTTACTGAAATTGAAACCATATTTAAAACTCTNCCCCAACTATTTTTTTTNATGTATGGCAATGCACTTGATGTCGTATGAACAACAGACTTAAATAGTAAGTCAAAAGCGTTTTGGTAATCTTCAATGGATAGACTTTCAACATCTCCTGGCTTTGGTCCTTGAGTATTATTTACTAAAATATCAATAGGATTATTTTTAAGAAAAGTTGAAATTATTTCTTTATATGAATCAAAATTATTAAAATCAACTATTAGATAGTTGTGTTTAATTTTTGTTTCATTTTCAAGATTTGCAACAATGTCCTTTAATTTTTTTTCATTTCTTGACATTAAGGTTACACAAGCTCCTGACAGAGCTAACTGTCTTGCAACTGCATATCCAAGTCCTCTAGAACTTCCCCCAATAAGCGCACTCTTTCCTTTTAGTGATATATTCATCTATATTCTTCTCTTGCAGGGCTAAAAACATCCATAAGCTTGCAATCAGTCAAAGCATGTCCAGAATGCTCAATATTTGATGGGATTACAACTACATCCCCATTTCCATAAATTTTTGTTTTATTATTTAAAGTAAACTCAAATTTACCTTCAACAACATGCATAATTTGTTCATGAGGATGTTTGTGTAAGTCGACTTTAGCTCCTTTCTTTACTTCCCAAAATGCCCAGCTAATATTTTCGCCATGAACAAATTTTCCTTTAAGTCCTGGAAATATTTCTTTTTCCTGAATTTCACTCAAATTCATTGATACTAGTTTGTTAGTTAAATTACAAAACTTAAATTTATTGTCAATGAAAAAGTTTTTTATCATTTCGTTTCTATTAATTATTTGTTATTCATGCGTAAAAAACAAAGAAGAAATTGAAATGGTATATCCCATACCAACTGAAAGACAATTGTCATGGCAAAAGCTAGATTATTATGCTTTTATTCATTTTAATATGAATACTTTCACTAATAAGGAATGGGGTTTTGGTGATGAACATCCAGATCAATTCAATCCAACTGAACTTGATACTGATCAATGGGCAAAGGTAATTAGTGAAGTTGGAATGAAAGGAATAATAATTACAGCTAAACATCACGATGGTTTTTGTCTATGGCCAAGCAGCTATACGGATCATTCAGTTAAAAATTCAAAATGGAGAAATGGTGAAGCAGATATTTTAAAAGATTTAGCTGAATCATGTAAAAAATATAATCTAAAGTTTGGTGTTTATTTGTCACCTTGGGATAGAAATCATGAGGATTATGGAAAGCCTGAGTATATCAGTTATTTTAGAAATCAACTAAGGGAATTGCTTACAAATTATGGTGATATTTTTGAAGTTTGGTTTGATGGAGCTAATGGCGGAGANGGATATTATGGTGGTGCTAATGAAGTCAGAAAAGTAGATAAAAAAAANTATTATGATTGGGAAAATACAGTCAAGATTGTTAGAGANCTTCAACCTGATGCTGTAATTTTTAGCGATGCTGGCCCAGACATAAGATGGGTTGGTAACGAAAAAGGTTATGCTAATCAAACAACTTGGTCTCCAATTTTAAAAGATAGTTTATATCCAGGNATGTTAAATTTTAACAAGTTTTCTGCTGGNCAAGAAAATGGAACACATTGGATACCAACTGAGACNGATGTTTCAATTAGACCGGGATGGTATTATCATCCAGAACAAGATGATCAGGTTAAAAGTGTTGAAAAATTAATTGATATTTATTTTAATTCAATTGGNCTTAATTCTGCCTTATTGCTAAATATTCCTGTTGATACTAGGGGATTAATTCATGAAAATGATGAAGCTAGTTTAAGAGGTTTAAATAATTTTATTGAATCAGCTTTTGATCAAAATTTAGTNAAAAAATCAAGGATTTATGTTGAGTCTAGTAGAGAAAAATTTAAACCTGAATTAATGATNGATGAAGATTTAGAATCATTTTGGGCTTCTCCAAAANNNTCTAATTCTAATNTAATTGAANTTAAGTTTGATGANAAAATTGAATTTGANATCCTNGAAATTTCTGAAGCTATAAAATATGGCCAAAGAATTAAATCCTTTGAAATTTCAATTGAAACANCTTCAGGCTGGAAAAACATTTTTGAAGGATCTACTATTGGAAATAGAAGATTAGTTAGGATTGATTCTCAAAAAACTTCAACAGTAAGAATANAAATCATAGATTCTAAAGGNCCTCCATTAATTTCAAATATTGGCTTGTTTTTATCTAACTAACCTTTTCCCCATTTANATAAACAGAAAAGCTAATTTCAGCAGTTGCTTCAAGTGTCTTAGAAACTGAACAATATTTTGTAAATGAAAGCTCACANGCTCTAAAAGCTTTTTGNGNATCAAGATTTCCAATGAATCTTACATCTGCATGAATTTTTTTAAATAGCGCAGGAAGTTCTCCATTTTCTCTATCCCCTTCAACATCAATAATTAAATCTTCAAAANTTTGTTTTTGTTTATTTAAAATTGAAATAATATCAATACTACTACATCCAGCAACACCCATCAAAAGAAGNTCCATTGGTGACACTCCTTTAGGATTTTCTACAGATTTATTATCTATTGAAATTGAATTTCCAGTTTCATTCTCAATTGTTGAATGAGAGCCAGAAATATTTTTAAGTTTTATTTTCATATTTAGACTTTAAATATAAAAAACAATATAAATTTGCCGGATGTTTGATTTAAAAGAAATTTTTACTGTTGGAATGATTTTATTTGCAGTAATTGATATTGTGGGGAGTATTCCTATTATAATTTCTTTAAAAAAAAGTGTAGGGCATATTCAATCTGAGAAAGCGACTATTGTTGCAGGATTTATAATGATTGCTTTTTTATTTTTAGGAGAACAAATTCTTACACTGATTGGAATTGATATTAACTCTTTCGCCGTAGCAGGTTCTTTTATTATATTTTTTATTTCACTTGAACTTATATTGGGAATTACTCTTTTTAAAGAGGAAAGTCCTGATACTGCTTCTATTGTGCCTATTGCATTTCCTTTGATTGCAGGTGCTGGNACACTCACATCAATTCTGACACTAAGAGCCGAGTATGATTTATTAAATATAATTGTTGCTATTATAGTTAATATGATTGTAGTTTACATAGTACTAAAAAGTTCGGGTTTTTTAGAAAAATTTTTAGGTAATTCTGGTCTAAATGTTTTAAGAAAAATATTTGGTGTTGTTTTAATGGCTATCGCCGTTAAAATATTTTCTGCAAATATTCAGAATTTATTTTAATCAATTAGTCTTGCAGACAAATCAGGGTCTTCCATATCCTTNTCAAGAGGATACATAGGTCTCTTAATATTTTGATAACCTAACCTTTCAAGATCTTGATCTACACCACCAGGTGTTANAGCCATNACCCAATCACCTCTAATATCATATAGTTCAGGAACTAAATANCCTATTTTTACAACNAATAAATCTGATGATGNNGGATCTAATTCTAGGTCNGTAAAATCAGAAATATAATGATAGGGCTTTCTTTTATAGGTTACTATAACATAAACATTGTTTACTTTGACCACAGCTTCTAATTCAGCATTTCTNTCNCCNCGTTTAAGTGAATGAACAATTCCTTTAATTTTTATNGGNGGGGAATATCTNTCATCAANCATAGCNCCAACCATTCCCTCAACATAATTACCAACTCCGGCTTTAAAAGCATTTACAATTAGATCTGGACCAGGAATAGAGGCATATATGAGTTCNGGACTATCANNTCTTTTAAACTCATCCATTTTTAATATTTTATCCAATGTCCAAGTTACATCTCCNGCACCACCAGCTGTGGGGTTGTCACCCATATCACTTATTATAAATGGCTTATTATCTTCTCTAACTTTAAGATAATTAAATGCTTTATTAAATGCATCCTCAATGTCAGTTGTCGGAGCAACAAATTCAAAATCATGTCTGAAATTCCAAAAATCTTTTGCCAACTCTTCAGCGCTTTCAACTACTTGTTTTTTATTATCTCCATATGTCATTACAACAGCATGATTTCGNGGTGCATCTCCCCAAGCATANCCAACCCAAATAGCAGCATCAATAACTCCTTTTTTTTCAGTCATTGGAGCTACTTTACTATATAATGTNTTTCCAGGGTCAACCCTTGTNCTTGTTTTCTCTCCTGGCAATAATATTGGTACAGGNATCCANGCTTTNTATTTAGGTTTTCCTTTTCCTGACTTNAGTCTATNAATTAAGTTGTCTAAGGCTCTNTGTTTAGATTCCATAGCATCTTCATGAGGAGCCATTCTATAACAAGTNATNAAATCAGAATGNTTAGCTAAAACTTCAGAAACATTTCCATGAGAATCCATTGATGTTGAAATTAGAGTTTTAGGACCAACAACTTTACGAATTCTTTCNATAAAATCACCTTCAGGATCTTCCATNCCTTCAACATTCATAGCTCCATGAATATCAAAAAATAAACCGTCTAAGGGAAGAGTTTGCTTTGTCATCTCAATAATTTGAATTACCATAGACTCATATGATTCTTTAGTCACAACTCCTCCAGGCAAGGCTCTAGCTCGCATTGTAGGAAACCAATCNGCTTTATCAATGTATGATTGGTCAAAAAAACTATAACTAGTAAAAATTTCACCACTTAATCTTATAGTAAAGTCTCTCTCAGTTGTTTTNGCTGGGGAAAAAGTACTTGATTCAATAGCTATACCAGCTATACCAATTCTAGGTTTTTCAATCCCATTATTACATGAAATCAATAATATTGATAAGATTAAGAAGTATAATTTTTTCATAATTAAAAGATAGTATTTATATGAATATTTTTAAAATTAAAGAATTTTNTTATTTTATNAATATGGAGTCAAACTTATTATTATCAAGAACTTTTATGATACTNGGNGGCATGCTAGTTCTTACAACNTTTACAGCTAGAATCAATAAAGCATTTGAAACACCTTTAGAAACATTTATTACAGTTGGAGGAAGTTTTNTAATGCTGTTTCTTATAATGTTTAATGCAGAAACTTACCCAATGAATATAATTTTTGTTGGGATTTTTTCCTTATTCATGGGCTGGTCTCTGGGACCAACAATCGCATACATAGGAGAAAATTTTAAGTTTAGAAAATATTTAAAATCAAAACAGGTTGTTTCTAANTCTGTTGCAAAAGTTGAAAAATCCAACATCGAAAANTTTTTTGGTGCAAAAGAAGAAAAACATACGGTTTATTACTTTAANCATTCACCTGAAAAAATNTTTGAAAGAGAATCNGATGAATTTAGAAAATTAAAAGATGATTTTGAAAAAAATGTTCTTCCNCANGANAGATATAATCAAGAATGGCAAAATATNGTTTTTCAAGCTTTAATTGGNACAACCCTAGCTGTTTTATTGACNGCTCTNATTAATATTTCATTTGATTATGATTTTGGTTTTTTAGGCCCTATTTTATTTATATGCCTTTTTGCATTAATTATTATGGAATTTCTTAACGCTTTTTACTTTAAATCTAAAAGAAGAAGATTGTTACAAGCTTATGCAGGNGTNATTATTTTTACTTTTTANTTAATTTATGATTTTAATAGATTGGAAAAGGCAATTGCAGCTGGTGATTCATCTTGGTCAACAGCAATTGATATTGCCGTAAATTTATATCTTGATATTATAAACTTATTTATAGATCTTCTAATAATTTTAGCTGAGTCAGAATAGCTTTTGTTCTAAACCAATTAGAAANGCATATTCCATTGCAATTTCTTTNAGTGCATTAAATCTNCCNGATGCACCTCCATGGCCNGTGTCCATGTTTGTGTGAAGTAAGAGATGATTTTTTGNTCTATTATAATCTCTAAGTTTNGCTATCCATTTTGCAGGCTCCCAATATTGTACTTGNGAATCATGAAGTCCAGTTGTAATAAGTAGNTTNGGATAATTAAGATTCGAAACATTATCATATGGNGAGTANGATAGCATATANTTATAAAATTCTAAATCATTTGGATTNCCCCACTCATCNTANTCNAGNGTTGTTAATGGAATAGATTCATCTAGCATAGTNGTCATNACATCTACAAATGGTACAGCTGCAATAACTCCATTAAATAATTCAGGTTCCATATTGATTACGGCTCCCATNAATAAGCCACCTGCTGAGCCTCCCATTGCATAAAGGTTTTTACTAGATGTGTAATTTTCACTTATTAAATATTTTGCTGAGGAAATAAAATCCAAAAATGTATTTTTCTTTTTTAATAATTTACCACTCTCATACCAATCTCTTCCCAAATATTCACTTCCCCTGACATGAGCAATTGCAAAAACAAATCCTCTGTCTAGTAAACTTAATCTTGTTGATGAAAAATATGGGTCAATTGTTATTCCATATGAGCCATATCCATATAGTAGAAGAGGAGTATTTTCACTGTAAACAGTTTCTTTTCTTTTTACTATAGATATCGGAACTTGTGTGCCATCATGAGAAATAGCCCATACACGCTTTGATTCGTAATTACTTGATTTAAAATTTTTATCTACTACTTCTTGTACTTTTAAAATATTCTTTGATTTTTTTGACATATCAAATTCAATTACAGAAGAAGGGTTAGTTAAAGATGTAAAGTTATACCTAAGTTTTTTCGAATTAAAATCGAGATTAATACCCAATGAGGCATTATATGTTTGGCCCTCAAAAGGAAGATAGAATTCATCGTTTGTTTTCCATTTTTTAATTCGGAATTTGACCAATCCCTTTTCTCTTTCAGAAATGACAAAATATTCATCAAATAGTTCAATATCTTCAATTAAAATTTCTTTACTGTGTGGTATAATTTCTTCCCAACTTGATATGGAAGTGTCTTTAACAGAACAACGCATAATCCTAAAGTTTTTAGAATTTTCAGAATTTGTTAATATGTAAAAACTATCACCAAAGTGATTTATACTATACTCATGGTTTTTCTCCCTTTTTGTAAATAGTTTAAATTCTTCATTAGGAGTATTTGCATTAAGAAATCTCATTTCTGTAGTTAAAGTGCTTCTTGATGCAATAATTAAAAATTCTTGTGACTTAGTTTTATAAACTCCAGTACTAAACTGATCATCTTTTTCCTCAAATACTAGTATGTCATTCTTGATATCTGAATTTAATTGATGTCTATAAATTTTATTTACTCTCAAAGTTTTATCTTCTTTTTTTGAATAAAAAATTGTTTTATTATCATTTGCCCAAGTAATAGAGCCAGTAGTATTTTTAATAGTTTCTTTAAACTGTTTTTTTGTTTTTAGATCTAAAAATTTTATTGAATATAATCTTCGAGAAAGTGTGTCAAAACTATACGCTAATATTTTATTATTTGGACTAACACTAATACTGCCAATACTGTAGTAAGCATGCTTTGATGCCAATTTATTTACGTCAAGTAATATTTCTTCATCATTATCTAAACTTTTATATTTTCTGGAATAAATTGGGTAGTCTTTTCCTTTTTCAAATCTTTTTATATACCAATATTCATTAAAAAAATATGGAACAGACATGTCATCTTCTTTTATTCTTGATTTCATTTCATCAAATAAAACTTCTTGTAAATCTTCAGTATTTTTTAATGTTTTTTGAGTGAAATTATTTTCATCATTTAAATAGTTAATGACATTTTTGTCATTTTTATCATTGAGCCAATAATAATTATCTATTCTAATATCTTCATGAGCGATTAACTCTTTTTTAATTTTTTCTGCTGAAGGAGCTCTATCNTTCATGTTACAAGAAATAAAGGAAATTAAGATCAGTATTTTTGAAATGTGACGTGTCATTCATTTATAATTTTGCTAATTTATACCAAAATGTTCATTATTAAAATCTTATCTNAACTTTGATATTATAATTTATATTTGTTTTTTTGCTGACTAATTAAAAATAAATGAGAATAATTTTAAAAAATTCAGACATTTTTGGAGCTACCTCATCAACTTTGTGTTTNATCCATTGTATTGTAACTCCATTACTTTTTTTTGTCCCATTTTGGTGGACAGGTCTTAATTTCATTTTTATTATTGTTTCTTTTTTTGCNGTATATGGTTCAGTAAAAAATACCTCTAGAAAAATAATGAAACCTTTACTTTGGTTAGGTTTTATTTTTCTCTCTTCTTTAATTCTCAACGAAGAAATAGGATTTTATCACTTACCTGAATTTGCAACTTATATAGCAGCATCAAATCTTGCATTTTTACATATTTATAATTTAAAATATTGTCAGTGCGAAGATGAAGAATGTTGTGCACAAAAAAAGTAAGGTTTAAAAATAAATTTCTTTTGCTAGCCTGAATGTATTGCAATGGGCATTAATTATATCTTCAATGTTTTTTGAGTATCCACCACCCATACTTATCTGTAAAGGGATATTAAAGGTTTTACACAGATTTAATATTATGCTATCTCTTTTTTTACAACCCTCAATACTTAAGCTGAGTCTGCCTAATTTATCAGTTTTTAGTATATCAACACCAGATAAGTAAAATATAAAATCAGGATTTAAAATTTTTATAATATTAGGAATTA
>NZOB01000075.1 GCA_002693085.1 Flavobacteriaceae bacterium
CAACAATATTTATTCCTTATATACAATCTCTTAATCTTGATGAATTAACAATAGCATCACCTGATATGGGAGGTTCTAAAAGAGCTTATGCATACTCTAAATTTTTAGAAAGTAATGTAGTAGTTTGTTACAAACAAAGAAAAAAAGCAAATGTTATTGATCATATGGAACTTATTGGAGAAGTTGAAGGTAAAAATGTCGTAATTGTAGATGACATGGTTGATACTGCTGGTACACTAACAAAAGCTGCTGATTTAATGATGGAAAGAGGCGCTAAATCTGTTAGAGCAATATGTACTCATGCTCTTCTTTCTGGAAATGCTTATGAAAAAGTAGAAAACTCTAAATTAAAAGAACTCATTGTTACTGACTCAATTCCTCAGAAAAAAGAATCAAAAAAAGTGAATGTATTGACATGTGCAAATTTATTTGCAGATGTTATGCATAACGTTAATAATAATCAATCAATTAATCCTTTTTTTATTAAATAATAATTATGAAATCAATCACAATCAACGGATCTAAAAGAGAAAGCGTTGGGAAGTCTTCGACTAAAGCCCTTCGTAATGCTGGAAAGGTTCCTTGCGTATTATACGGTGGGGAAAAACCAGTACATTTTTCAGCAGATGAAATCAGTTTTTCTAAATTAGTTTACACACCGAACGCTCATACGGTTGTAATTTCATTAGATGATAAATCTGAAATGAATGCTGTTATTCAAGACATTCAGTTTCATCCTGTTTCAGAAAAAATCTTACATATTGACTTTCTTCAACTATTTGAAGGTAAAGAAGTTACAATGACAATTCCAGTAAGATTTGAAGGTAATGCACCTGGAGTTAGAAATCAAGGTGGAAATTTATCGAAAAACAAAAGAAAATTAAGTGTTAGAGCTTTACCAAAAGATCTTCCAGATTATATTCTCGCAGATATTTCTTCATTAAATCTTAATGATAAAATAACTATTGCCGATGTTTCTGAGGAAACTTTTAAATTTTTGCATCCTGACAATATGGTTATTTGTCAAGTCAAAATGTCAAGAGCATCACTATCATTATCAACTGATGAAGAAGGTGAAGAAGGTGAAGAAGGNGAAGAAGGNGNNGAAGGAAGNGAAGGAGGTGAAACTTCTACTAGTGAAGGAGNTGATACNCCNAAAACTGAAGAGAANTCAGAAGCTAAAGAATAATATTCCAATTAGCTTAATTTATAATCAAGGTCAAAAAGCTTATATATTTGTATAAATTTTTGACCTTGTTTTCATTAACTCAATTTTTCAAAANAAGTAAATCATCTGACATGAACAAATTCCTAATTGTAGGGCTTGGAAATATTGGAATNGATTATGTGATGACGCGTCACAATATTGGTTTTGAAATACTTGATCAAATTTCTGAAAATTATGAAGTAAAATTTGAGTCTAGAAGGTTTGGCGATATAATTAAGTTAAAAAAAAGTGGAAAATCATTAATTTTTTTAAAACCTAACACTTTCATGAACTTGAGTGGAAAAGCTGTTAAATATTGGAAAAATAAAGAACGAATACATAATGATAATTTACTTGTGGTTTTAGATGACTTAAATTTAGACTTTGGGNTCTCTAGACTTAGAAAATCAGGTAAAGATGGAGGTCATAATGGTTTAAAAAGTATTAATGAATCATTAGNGTCTAATAAGTATTGTAGGTTAAGATTTGGAATTGGAAATGATTTTAAAAAAGGTTCTCAAACTGATTATGTCCTTGAAAATTGGTCAGATGAAGAATCAAGATCATTATCTAATCANATTNATCATAATATTGATATAATTTTTCACTTCATAAAGCATGGAGTTGAAAATACCATGAACAAGTATAATTAATGATTGTTTTAAGAGATTTATTCAAAGTAAAATTAGATAAACCTTCAATAGCAACTATTGGGACCTTTGATGGAGTNCATTTAGGTCATCAAAAAATTCTAAAATCATTGATATCTAATTCTAAGCAATCTAGCTTAAAATCTGTGTTAATTACTTTTGACCCTCATCCTAGAAAAATACTTGATCCTAATTCAAAAATTGAGCTAATAAATACCATTGATGAAAAAGTTGATGTACTTAAAAAATTAGGGCTTGACTATTTAGTTATACATGAGTTTAGTAAAAACTTTTCAAATATTGATGCTGAGGAGTTTGTCAAAATTCTAATTGATAAATTAAACATTAAAAAACTCATTGTAGGTTATGATCACCGTTTTGGAAAAAACAGAAGCGCAGATATAAATGATTTAAAAGAATTTGGTATTAAATACGGTTTTGAAGTTATTGAAATTAGTGCTTTTGATATTGAAGAAATAAAAATCAGTTCTACAAAAATCAGAAGTTCTTTACAAAATGGAAAAATAGAAATTTGTAGAAAATATACTGGATTTAACTTTAAATTATCAGGCAATGTTGTAAGAGGTATGTCAAGAGGAAATAAAATGGGGTTTCCAACTGCTAATATTCAAGTTATTGATAAAAATAAAATAATACCTAAAAATGGTGTTTACTTAGTTTCTAGCGAAATTGACAACAAACTATATTATGGCATGCTGAATATAGGCTATAATCCAACCTTCGGTAACCATGAAAAATCCATTGAGGTAAATTTTTTTGATTTTAATTCTAATCTATATAACAAAACTTTAACGATTGAATTTATAAAATACATAAGAGAAGAAATTGAATTTAAAAGTGTTGATGAGTTGATTAAAAAATTAAATAATGATAGAGAATATTGTCTTAAACATATAAATTCAATTATTAATAATTAATTTTAAAAAATACTATGCTTCAAGTCAGTTACATTAAAGATAATTTTTCAAGTGTTGTAAGCAATTTGAATAAGAGAAATATTGATTTTTCAAAACAACTTCATGAAATAATTGAGTTAGATGATTTGAGAAAAAAAATTCAATCAGAATACGATTCAATATTGAACGAGTCTAATAACATTGCAAAAGAAATTGGAATATTATTTAAATCTGGAAAAGGCAGTGAGGCAGAAGAACTTAAAAGCAAATCTATATCACTTAAACCTAAAGCTAAAGAATTACATGAAAAGCTTAATAATGTTTCTGAGGAATTAAAACTTAAATTATGTTCAATTCCAAATATTCCAAATGATTTAGTTGTAAAAGGTAAAAATGAAGAGGATAATGAAGTAATATTTTCAACTAAAATTTCTGAAAATAATAAAAATTTAATCCCACATTGGGATCTATCATCAAAGTATGATATCATTGATTTTGATTTAGGAAATAAAATAACAGGAGCAGGTTTCCCAGTTTATAAAAACAAAGGTGCTAAACTTCAAAGATCATTAATTAATTTTTTTCTTGATAAAAACATTTCAAAAGGATACAATGAAATTCAACCTCCTTTATTAGTAAATGAAGATTCAGGTTTTGGAACAGGCCAACTGCCTGATAAAGAAGGACAAATGTATCATGTTCAAAATGACAACTTATACTTAATTCCTACTGCTGAAGTTCCAATAACTAACATTTATAGAAATTCCATTTTAAAAATTGACGATTTACCAATAAAATTAACCGGATATACTCCATGTTTCAGACGAGAAGCTGGAAGCTATGGATCAGATGTTAGAGGTTTAAATAGACTTCATCAATTTGATAAAGTTGAGATTGTTAGAATCGAGTGTCCAACAAAATCATATCAAGTTTTGGATGAGATGGTAGAACATGTAAAATCAATACTTTCAGATTTAGAATTACCTTTTAGAATTTTGCGTTTGTGTGGTGGTGATTTAGGGTTTACATCTGCCCTCACATATGATTTTGAAGTTTACTCTAAAGCTCAAAAGAAATGGTTAGAAGTAAGTTCAGTTTCTAATTTCGAAAGTTATCAATCTAATAGGCTGAAAGTACGTATTGATTATGGCGATAAAACAAAAAAATTGGCACATACATTAAATGGAAGTGCTCTTGCACTACCTAGAATTGTCGCTGCATTGATTGAAAATAATCAAACAGATAAAGGAATTACAATTCCTAAAGCTCTTCATAGTTATACAGGATTTAAAATAATTGATTGATTATTGCTAAATTGAAACAATACTAATCTAGTTTGAAAACTGTAAATCCTAAAAAAAAATTTGGTCAAAATTTTTTAAATGACAACTCAATTGCTGTTCAAATAGTTGATTTTCTCTCCACTGAAAAAACAAACAATATAATTGAAGTTGGTCCAGGTATGGGAATTTTAACTAAAGAGATTCTAAAAATTGATAATTTAAATAAGAAGTTTATTGAATTAGATAAAGAATGTTGTGATTACTTACTAAATAACTTCTCAGAAATTAAAAAAGACTTAATCAATGATGATTTTTTAAAGTTTGATATTAAAAAATTCAATCCCCCAGTTAGTATAATTGGAAATTTTCCCTACAATATTTCTTCTCAAATTTTATTTAAGATTTTTGAAAACAAGGAAATTATTTATGAAATGATAGGAATGTTTCAATATGAGGTTGCTGAGAGAATATGTTCTACTAAAGGAACTAAAAAATATGGAATACTATCTGTTTTAATTCAGGCTTTTTTTTCTGTTGAACTTTTAATGAAAATTAAACCTGAATCTTTTAATCCTCCTCCCAAAGTTAATTCAGCAGTGATTAGAATAAGAAAGTTTAGAGATAAAATTGATTGTGATGAAATTCTATTTAAACAAATTATTAAATCAGCTTTTAATCAAAGAAGAAAAACACTAAGAAATAGCCTAAAGAGTTTTAAAAAAATAGAAAATATCAAAGAACATAGTATCTTTGACAAACGAGCAGAGGAACTTGATGTAGATGATTATATTTTTTTAACTAATCTCTTATCTAATGGAAACATTTGAGCTATCTAATGAACTTATAGAAAAAGTNTCNCAGCTAATTTCCAAAAGAAAAAATTCTGAAATNAAGAAAATAGTTGATGGCTTTCACTATGCTGACTTAGCTGAAATTATTGATGAGTTAGATGAAANTCAAAGAATTTATCTTATTAAGCTTATTGATAGCGATAAAACATCTGATGTATTAACTGAATTAGATGAAGATGTAAGAGAAAAAATTCTAAAAACATTATCCCCTAAAGAAATTGCAGGAGAAATAAAAGAAATGGATAGTGATGATGCTGCAGATATTTTAGATGAACTGACTGACGAAAGAAAAGAAAAAGTAATATCCTTAATTAAAGACGATAACATTACTGAAAATATTCGTGAACTTTTAAGTTATGACGAAGATTCTGCAGGTGGATTAATGGCAAAAGAATTAATAAGTGTTTATGAAAATTGGAGTGTATCAACATGCTTAAGAGAAATAAGAAAACAAGCTGAAAATATAACAAGAGTTCATTCAATATATGTACTTAATAGAAAAAATGAATTGATAGGAAGATTGTCACTTAAGGATTTAATTACATCTCCATCTAAAAGTAAAATTAAAGAAATATATATNCCTAAAGTTGANTANGTTNATGTNAANGATTCAGGTGAAGAAGTTGCTAAGATAATGTCAAAATATGACCTTGAAGCTATTCCTGTTGTAGATGATCAAAAACAACTTCAAGGAAGAATTACTATTGACGATATAGTAGATTTTATAAAAGATGAAGCAGAAGAAGATTATTTACTAGCTGCTGGTATCTCAAATGATGTNGAAGCAGATGATTCTATTTTTGANCTAACAAANGCTAGATTACCATGGCTCATATTAGGACTATTTGGCGGATTAGGTAGTGTTTTTATATTGGAAAGCTATGAGTCAATTATGTCAACTCCTTCGCTAAGAGCATTATTCTTTTACACTCCACTAATCGCTGCAATGGCTGGAAATGTTGGAGTACAATCATCAGCAATTGTTGTGCAAGGATTGGCAAATGANGTAATAAAAGACAGTTTGATCTCGAGACTATTTAAAGAAATTAGTTTAACTATTTTAAATGGAATCATACTTGNTGGTTTAATTATTTTATTTGGTTTAATAATAGAACAACCCATCGACATGAGTATTACTATTTCTGTTTCAATGATTTTTGTAATTATTGTTGCTGCTCTAATTGGCACATCTGTACCTATAATATTAAACAGGTTTGGAATAGATCCTGCTATTGCTACTGGTCCATTTATAACAACNGGAAATGATATAATTGGAATTCTTTTATTTTTCTACATCGCTAAAATTATCCTTGGATTTTAATGAGGATTCTTCATCTAGATCAAAATCANGAATATTTATCTTCAGAACTAGAAAAACTAGGTTTTGAAAACCATTATGATTATAAATCATCAAAAGATGAGATATTAGAAAAAATTGATGACTATGTAGGAATAATTATTCGTAGTAGAATTATTATTGATGATGAAATAATTAAATCTGCTAATAAACTAAAATTCATTGCTAGAATTGGTGCTGGTTTAGAAAATATTGATATTGTTTCAGCTAAAAAAAATAATATACAAGTACTATCAGCTGGTGAAGCTAACTCTAATGCTGTTGGAGAACATGCTATTGGAATGCTCCTAAACCTCTTGAATAAAATTGGAATTAGTAATGAAGAGATAAAAACTAACGTTTGGGAAAGAGAAAAAAATAGAGGAATTGAGTTAGATAAAAAAGTTGTAGGAATAATAGGCTTTGGTAATACAGGTCAAAGNTTTGCAAAAAAANTATCTGGATTCGACTGTAAAGTGATTTTTTATGATATTAAAAAAATCCCTTCGAANGAATATGCAAATTCNGTATCTCTAAATGAAATAAAATTAAAATCTGATATAATAAGTATTCACACTGATTTAAATCAAAGTTCTTTAAATCTAGTCAATATGGACTTTATACAATCATGTAAGAAAAAATTTATATTAATTAATACNTCAAGAGGAAAATGTGTTAATACTAAAGATGTTGTAAGTGGATTAATAGAAAATAAAATTATTGGAGCATGCTTAGATGTTTTGGATTTAGAAGAAATTTCTTTTGAAAAAATTCAATCAAATCAGGATTTAGATTATTTAAAAAAATCAGATAAAGTGATTTTAACTCCACATATTGCGGGTTGGACCCATGAGAGNAAATTAAAATTAAGTAAAGTAATAATTGAAAAAATTAAAAAAATATGAAAAATGTAATTGTTTTATGCACAGGAAATTCATGTAGAAGTCAAATGGCCGAAGGTTATTTAAAAAAATATTTACNCCAAAAAGCAAATGTATATAGCGCAGGAGTAAAAAATCATGAAATTAATCCAAAAGCAGTTGAAATTATGAAAATGGATGGTATTGATATTTCTAATCACACATCAAATCATGTTTTAGAATATGAAAAGATTGATTTTGACTTCATAATAACTGTTTGTGATCATGCAAATGAAACNTGTCCTAATTTTTACTCTCAAAATGCTATTCGGNTNCATCGAAATTTTTTTGATCCATCACACAGTAAAAGTGAAAATAATTGGAAAGAGTTATTTGAAAAATGTAGAGATGAAATAAAATTGTTTTGTCTTGAATTCTCTAGAGAGTTCTTCAGCTAGGAAAAATTAATTGAATAGTTTTCTCNGTTCTTTGTTCCAACAAAAGTTTTTTTCCNTTNGAAATATTTTTNATNGANTTATCATCAAAGTGTCTAATTGTATAAAGACAAACATTGCTGTTTATTTTTATATCAAATTTTCCTTCCATTTTTTTTATAAACTCATCCATTTTATTGTATTTATCATAAACACAAACTGAAAAACTAATTGCAGAGTTTTGGATTACATCCACTTTCATTTTAAATTCATGTAAAGATTTAAAAATCTTACTAATATTATCTTCAACAATAAAAGAAAAATCCAATGATGATAATTTTAATANANAAAGATTTCCCTTAAAAATATAGCATGGTATTTTTGGCACAAGATCTAATCCTTTCGAAATTTTTGTTCCATTTCCATCTGGATTAAGAAAAGATTTAACATAAAGAGGTATTTCTTTTTTTTGCAGTGGCTGAAGTGTTTTAGGATGAATCACTGAAGCGCCATAAAAAGCTAATTCAATTGCTTCTGAATAAGATATTTGCTCTAAAAGCTGAGAGTTTTTAAAAACTTTTGGATCTCCATTTAATACNCCNGGGACATCCTTCCANATTGTCACCGATTCACTATTCAATGAATATGCAAAAATGGCTGCGGTATAATCTGAACCTTCTCTNCCTAAAGTAGTATTAAANTTNTTCTTATCGCTTCCAATAAATCCCTGAGTCACATTTATTTTGTCATCTTGTATTTTTTCTTTGATTCTTTTTTGAGTTTCAGACCATNGNACATTACCTCCTCTGTAATTTGAATCTGTTTTTATACANTCTCTAGCATCTAACCAANTAGAATTAATATNATTATGTACTAGATATGAATTAATGATAGTAGTTGAAATTANTTCACCAAATACCACTATTTGATCATAAACAAAAGAATGATTAGGNGATTTATTATTATCAAGAAAGAATTTAATTTTTTGAAAAAGAATATTTATTTCATTAAAAATCTGATGTTTTTCTGGAAATAGATTTTCTAAAATTCTTTTGTGATATTCATATAGGTCTGAAATTAAAAGATTTAAATCATTTTTATTGGTAAAATAATTTGAAACAATCTTTTCTAGAGCGTTAGTAGTTTTACCCATTGCTGAAACAACAATAATTGTGTTTTTATCAGCTTTTTTATTTACAACGTTCAGTAAATTTTTAACTCCATTAGCATCCTTTACTGATGCACCCCCAAACTTAAAAATCTTCATTGTTTACAAATTTTTTTATTGCATTAAAATCCATTTGAGCCACTCTCCAGTCATCTAATACATGAGCTCCATTTTTTTTATAAAAATCTATAGCACTTTTATTCCAGTCAAGGACAACCCACTCAATTCTTTTAACATTTAATTCATGGGCATAATGTATAAATTTTGAAAAAAGCTTAAACCCTATTCCAAGTCCTCTTTTACTTTTAGTTACGATTAAATCTTCTAAATGAATGGTTGGTCCCTTCCATGTTGAATATCTAGGGTATCCAAGAGCCATTCCTACTATTTCTTGGTTTATCTCAGCAACAAAACATTTAAATTTGGGTGAGCATGAAAAACCATCATTAATTAATTGCTTCTCAGTTACTATGACAGCATCTGGTTCCTTTTCAAAAGTTGCTAATTCTTTTATTAGTTCAAGAACTTTTGACATGTCTTTAGATATTGCTTCTCTAATTATAATATTCATAGAACAATGCAAATCTATATTTTTATTATAGATCACAATTAATAATTTATTATTTAAAATATATTATAGTACAATTGTTGCATTCACAACTATATTAAAAAAAAATTCAAATTTTAACTTTTATCTAGTAAATTGCGCCCGATTAGGATAGAATTAATGATATTTTGATAAAAGATATATATCCTTCTAATACAAAATTTAATAGGTCTCTGAACTTCCAGAAACTGGGGACTCTCATATCCAAAAATCAAAAGAATGTTTATTTAAATGAACTTTATGGTTCTTCAATATCGTTTTTATTAATTGATTTATTTTCTAATCTTAAAAAATCTATTTTTTTCATAACTGACAACAAAGAGGAATCATCATATATTTATACTGATATTGTAGAACAATTGGGAGAAAATTATTGTTCATTCTTATCTTCTTCTTTTAATAAGTTTTCAAGTAAATCCTTAAATAAAGACAATGTTTTAAGCAGAACAAAAATTTTAGAAAAAATTTATTTAAATGAACCTAGAGTTTACATTTCAAACTGTGAGGGAATCATTGAAAAAATACCATCTAAAAATGGTAATTCTAATTATGAAATCTTATTAAATGAAAACGATCAACTATCATTATATGAACTCAATGAAAAATTATTTGAACTAGAATATACAAAGGAAGATTTTGTTCAAAGTCCAGGTGATTTTTCATTGAGAGGAAATATTTTAGATGTATTCTCCTATTCAAATGAAAATCCTATAAGAATACAATTTGATGATGATAAGATTGAAAGAATAAGAGAGTTTAATATTGATACACAATATTCAATTAATAATCTAAAAAAAATTAAAATTTCTCCAAATATTAATTCTGAGCTTTTAGACAAAAATGAAAGTGGGATAACTGTATCTTCTCTGTTGTTGCAAAAATCTGATCCTCCTCCTGCTGTTATCGCAGCTGTTTGAATTCCAAAAGCTGCTCCAGCATATCTAGTATTATTTTGATTACCTGCTGCAGACCATGATGATCCATTATACTCAAAAAATTCATTTGTTTGATCTGGACTTGAACCATCAAATTTAAGATGCATCCCAAGCAAAGCTGCTGTTTGTGTTCCAGCC
>NZOB01000076.1 GCA_002693085.1 Flavobacteriaceae bacterium
TTAATCATATTTGTGACGCCTCTGCTTGTAATAGTGGCACCTGAAAGACCATCCACTTTGTGTGCAAGATTCATATCACCTTCAGGTACTTTACCTTTAATAACCTCTAAGGCTACCTCATTATTTTTATATAATTGTTTTCCTGGCCAAAGCGCCTTCCATTTCGGATTATCAACTTCAGCACCCAAACCTGGAGTTTCCTTATGTTCATAAAATTCAAGGCCAGCAACTGTATTAAAATCATTTTCTATAGAAATATACCCAAATAAAGTACCCCACAATCCATATCCTCTTACAGGAAGAATAACTTTATTTATTGAGTTATCTTCATTACGTAATAGATAAAATTTACCTACATTTTCACGACTTTTTATAATCGCTATGTCTTCTTCAGTTGATAGAGATTTTGAATAATCACTATCTCTTGTAGCTGCAATTTGGTCGTAGTCACCCTTATGTTGAGCTAAGAATTCATCCAATAAGGACCCTGTTAAAAGTTTGCCTGAGTTAAAATCTATATATTTAGGTTCAAGAGTTTCAAATTGTTCTTTTATATCTTTATTAGAATCGAAAATACCAGCAGCTTGTAAAATTTTCATTCGCTTATCATTAGCTTTATTTTCGTTTTGCATATCTCTAAGACTAACTGCGGTAGAAGATACAACAAATGAGCAAATCAAACATATCGTGAAAGCAACACCAAGAGTTTTTATTATTGAATCATTCATTGTGTCAAGGCCTTTCTTCTATTAATGTTCGATACCATAACCATGTGATCTATAACTGGAGCTAGTAAATTAGCAAATAAGATTGCTAACATCATACCTTCAGGGAATGCTGGATTAATAACTCTTATTAAAACAACTGTAACTCCTATTATAAACCCATAAATCCATCTTCCGGTATTTGTTCCAGAGCCAGATACAGGTTCTGTTGCCATAAAAACCAAACCAAAGGCAAAACTTCCAATAACTAGATGCCAATACCATGGAATAGAAAACATTGGATTTGTATCAGAGCCAACAATATTTAATATTCCAGACATAAATATCATTCCTAGCATAGTTGCTAAAACTATTCTCCAGGAGGCTACTTTTGTAGCTAAAAGAATAATTAAACCAATGCCAATAGCAATTATTGATGTTTCACCAATTGAGCCAGGTATGTATCCTAAAAATGCATCCATCCAAGTAAATTTTTCATTTATTCCAGCCATACCACTTTCTGCTGCTACTCCTAATACAGTTGCACCACTGTAACCCTCTGGAACAATATTGTTATCTGCTAGACCAGCAATCCAAACCTTATCTCCAGATATTTGTGATGGGTAAGCAAAATATAAGAAAGCTCTTCCTGTTAGAGCTGGATTAAGAAAATTCTTACCAGTTCCTCCAAAAATTTCTTTTCCAATTACAAGACCAAATGTAATACCTAATGCTGCTTGCCATAGTGGTAAATCTGGTGGACAGCTCAATGAAAATAAAACAGTCGATACAAAAGCACCTTCATTAATTTCATGTTTTCTTACAACAGCAAACAGTGTTTCCCAGCCTATTCCTACAACAAAAACAGTCATGTAAATTGGCATAAAGTAACATGCTCCAAACCAAAGTTTTGAGATGAAACTTGATGAATCATAGCCAACAAAACTAACCAAATAGTGATGCCAATCGCCTGTATTTAATTGATTTATAGATTCAAGATATTCTAGAGAGTGAGCACCTAGATTATACATTCCAAAAAACATTGCGGGAAAAGTGGATAACCAAACAATTACCATAATTTTTTGAATATCTACACCATCTCGAACATGGACTGGGTTAGCAGTTTTAGTTTGAGTTGAGAAGACAAAATTTTCTATTGCATCAAATAGTGGAAACCATTTTGAATATTTACCCTCACCAACAAAATTTGGCTTAACTGAATTAATGTAATTTCTTAAACCTTTCATTGCTCTAAATATAGTTCGTTAAGATTATTAGCCAGTATTGAGCAATAATCGTATTTACTTGGACAAATGTATGAACAAACTGCAAGATCTTCAGGAGCAAGTTCAAGCATACCTAAATCTACTGCCTGCTCTCTATCACCAACAACAAGAGCCTTAAGTAATTGAGGAACTAATATGTCCATAGGAAGAACTTCATCATAAGATCCAACAGGAACTATTGCTCTGTCGCCTCCATTAACAGAAGTGTTGAATATAAAGTTTGATGGTTTTAAGAATGAAGAAATAAATACATTTAATTTTGAATGAAGTTTTGAACCCGGCATCAACCAGTTTAAAAATATATCATTGGCTTGATCTGGAATTGCTGATATTAGTGAATCATAAAAGCCTAAGTAATTCATAACCCCTTCAGAGGCATGACCATAGAGAACAGATCCTGAAATAACTCTTGATCCTGTCTCAAGTTTACCAGCTGTCAATTCATCAATATTACCTGAAATACGAGCTTTAATTAATGATGGATTAAATACAGAAGGTCCTGCTAATGCAATATACTTATGAGTTCTTAAAAAATTATGTTCTAACAAATAGCCAATAGAAATAATATCTTGATAACCAATTGTCCAAGCNATTCNTTTNAGATTAACAGGATANATTTTATTTATATGTGTGCTAGTTAATCCTGATGGATGAGGTCCAGAAAATTGATGATAATTAATTCCATCTACTGATAAGTCAAAGTCAGAATTTTGATAACAACAATGAATTGGACATGAAAAATTTTCAAACAGAGCTTTTAAGCCTTTATTAAAATACTTTAAGTCTTCTTTAATTATGAAATATGGATCTACAGCCAGAGGATTGGTATCACAGGCATTTATAAATATNGCATTNGGNNNNGAATCTATTGAGGGAGTTCTGTTNAAAGGTCTAGATCTAAANGCATTCCANANACCNGAATTTATTAGAAGATTTGTTATGTTGTCACTAGTTTCAAATTCAACGTGATCTTCATCATCCGCTATCTCAATATCAATTGATAAGAATTTTCTTCTATCTCCCCTACTAATTTCTTTAACAATGCCACCTGCCGGTGATGTATAAAAAACACCAGGATTTTTTTTATCTTCAAAAATTTTAGTGCCTCTTTTTACGATGTCACCTGATTTAACAAGCATTGTTGGTTTCATGCCAGTAAAATCATTACCTAATAAAGATACGGTAGTAACTTTTGGAGTATCAGATATAACAGGATCAGGGGTACCTGAAATCGGTAAATCTAAACCTTTTGAAATTTTTATCACGTGTGCTTAGCCTAAGTATATAAATAGATCGAAAACGTGATGATTATAAATGTAAAGAGGCCTTGATTCTAGCGTTTTATTGAATTGGTTTAGGAAATCTTTTAAGTGAAATACCTGCTACTTTTTTAGCTAAATTAATAACTTGTTTTGAGTAACCATATTCATTGTCATACCAACAATATAAGGTAACTCTTTTGCCACTTGTAATAGTAGCCTGAGAGTCAATAATTGTAGCAAAAGGACTTGAATAGAAATCAGAAGATACAATCTCTGGAGAATTAACGTAACCGATTGTCTCCCTGTATTTGCTATGAAAAGCCATTGATTTAAGGTAATTATTTAAATCATCTCTTGAAACATCATTATCTAATACAAGAGATAATATCGCCAAACTCACATTTGGAGTTGGTACTCTGATAGCATTTCCAGTTAGTTTTCCTTCAAGCTCTGGTATTGCTTTTGCAACTGCTTTTACTGCACCTGTTGTTGTTATAACCATATTTAACGGAGCCCCTCGACCTCTTCTATCACCCTTATGGAAATTATCAATTAAATTCTGATCATTTGTGTAAGAATGAACTGTCTCAATATGACCGCCATCAATACCATAATTATCATTTATAACTTTCAATACAGGAACGATTGCATTGGTTGTACAAGATGCCGCAGAAATTATATTGTCTCCATCGTCTAATATAGAATCATTTACACCATATACAATATTTTTAATATCGCCTTTACCGGGTGCTGTTAATATTGCTTTTGCTGCACCTGAAGTTATGTGTTTAGTAAGACCCTCTTGGTCTCTCCATACACCAGTATTATCTATTACTATAGGATNATNNATNNCNTANTCATTGTAATNNANATCAGATGGGNCTGATGCATAAATTACTTTTACNGGATTGCCATTTANAACAAGTAATGACTTTTCNTCATCAACCCTNACNGTNCCATCAAAAGATCCATGAACAGAATCTCTTGTTAATAAACTTGCTCTTTTATAAATATCATCTTCACCAGCTTTTCTAATTACAATGGCTCTGAGCCTGTAATAATTGCCTGGACCAGTATTTTGAATCATCATCCTTGCAACTAGACGACCAATTCTACCAAAACCGTATAAAACTATATCTTTTGGTTTTTCTGGTCGAGATGTTTCACTGTCAATAACATCGGANAACTCCTTGCTTAAATAATCACTTAAACCAGAAGTACTATTTTTTAGTTCACTAAAATCTGGAAATTTAATTGCTAATTCACCAACATCAATTTCACAATCCGCAATATTTAATGAATTTATGTATTCTAGAATAGGAAATGTTTCTAATTCACTTAACTCATTGTCATCTGCTTGACGAGCAAATCTATGAGCTTTCATAATTTCAACTGGAGATAGATTAACGAGTGATTTTCCGTAGATAAGAATATTAATACCGTTTCGATACAATCCGCCAATAATTGGGATCATCGATTCAGCTAGACCTTCTCTCCACTTCCAGTCTCCAAATGAATCCTCAGGCAGTATTCGATTTTGTCGTTTCGTAGATTGAAAGCTNAGGTCCCTATTATTATTCATAATAATGTAAAAAATTTACAACAGNNTTTTATTTTAATCCATAGAAGTTGAAATAAAAATAACTTTATTAGCCTATGTTTTTAAGATGGAAATCAGCATTACCAAACATAGCATCTATAGCAACCATCTTTTTAAGGTAATGACCAATCATCATTTCTTCACTTACGCCCATGCCACCATGCAATTGAACTGCATTTTGAGCAGAAAGTTTACCAAATTTACCAACATGAGCTTTTAATGCAGAAACATGTTTATATTTATCTTCAGAATTTGAATCTACTTCAAGCATGGCTTTGAAAAGCAATGACTTTGCAAGCTCACTATCAATAAACATATCAACCATACGATGTTGTAAAACCTGAAAGTTTGATATTGGTTGATCGAATTGCTCTCGTTCTTTGGTGTACTGAACAGTTTTTTGATAACAAGATAACATACATCCTACTGCCTCAGCACTGACGCATAATGTTGCTAGATTTAAAACCTCAATAAGTAGATTGGAGGCCTCATCACCAGAAGCTATGACATCTCCCTCATCAACATTTACATTCTCAAAAGTAAATTCAGCACACGTCTGTTCATCTATAGTTTTAAAAGAATTAAATGAAACACCATCAGCAGATGTGTCAACTAGCACTAATTTAAATTCATCATTTTTAATGCAAGAAACAATTAGTTTAGATGCATTTTTACCATTTAATACAAGAGACTTAGTTCCATTAAGCTTGTTTTCATCAGATAAATTTGTAGAAGGTGTTAAATATTCATAGGATTTTGCAGCTTCAGCATAAGCAAGTGAGACATGCATAGAGCCTGATGAAATACCTTCAATAAGTTCAATTTTTTTAGAAAAATTTGATTTATCAAGGACAGAACCAGCCAAAACAATATTTGCNAAATATGGTTCAATAACAAGCGTTTTACCAAATTCTTCAAATAAGATTGATANCTCAATTGGNCCGAAACCAAAACCACCAGACTCCTCTGAAAATGGCATTGATAACCATCCTTGTTCAGCAAATAGAGACCATGCCTTTTCATCAAAGTCGTTATCCGATTTAACTACCTCTTCCCTTTTATAAAAATCATATTCTGTTTCACAGAACTTTTGAATTTGCTCTCTGAGCATTACCTGCTCTTCTGTATAACTTAAATTCATTTTTATACCCCTAAAACAAATTTAGAAATAATATTTTTTTGAATCTCGTTACTTCCACCATANATAGATGTTTTTCTNAANTTTANNAANNTNTCTAANGANNNAGCTGCNTGCTCNGGACCNGANGGNTTATCATTAGAGCCGTAGCCACCAGCGCCAGGATACATTAATGCGTACTCTCCAGCAGCTTCAACAAATAACTCAGTTAAACCTTGCTGTATTTCAGTTCCTTTAATTTTCAGGATAGAGGATTCAGCTCCTGGATGACCTCCATTTTCTAAATCAGAAAGTAACCTTAGTTCTGTCATCTCTAAAGCAGAAATTGCAATTTCTATTTCAGCAACTTTTTTATCTAGGTCGGGATTATCTAATTCAGAAACAACTTCTTTTAACTGATTTAGAGCTCTCATAGAAGCTCCAACAGCAGCTATACCAAATCTTTCATGAGCAAGTAAGAATTTAGCGTATGTCCAACCTTTACCCTCTTCACCAACTAAGTTCTCTACTGGAACTTTTACATCTGTAAAAAATACAGAGTTAACTTCGTGATCACCATCAATAGTTATTATCGGTTTAACTTCTATACCAGGAGTTTTCATATCAACTAAAAGGAACGATATGCCTTCTTGTTTCTTACCAGAAGAATCAGTTCTAACTAGTAAAAAGATCCAATCAGCATTTTGAGCTAAAGTCGTCCATGTCTTGGAACCATTAACTACATAATGATCACCATCTTTGACAGCTTTTGTTTTGAGTGATGCTAAATCAGAACCGGAACCTGGTTCAGAATAACCCTGACACCACCAAGTATTGAAATCTAAAATATCAGGCAAGAACCTTTTCTTTTGTTCTTCGTTTCCAAATGTCCAAATAACAGGCGCAACCATGCTTACACCAAAAGCTAATAGCGGCGGACACCCTGCCATTCCAAACTCTTTATTAAACAAATACAGTTGAGTTGCACTCCAACCAGTTCCACCATATTCAACAGGCCAGTTATAACCCATCCATCCTTTTGCAGATAAAGCTTTATGATAATCAACCATATCTTGTCTAGTGAGATGCTCACCTTTATCCATTTTATCTTTAACATGTTTTGGATAGTCATTTGCCAGCCATTCTCTTAGCTCATCTCTAAAAGCTAAATCTTCTTTTGAAAAATTAATGTCCATAATTACCTATATTAT
>NZOB01000077.1 GCA_002693085.1 Flavobacteriaceae bacterium
TGGTCAGGTAATGAAAGCGATTGACAACAGTAATTTAAAAGACAATACCATTGTTGTTTTAGTAAGTGATCATGGTTGGACACTTGGTGAAAAAGAACATATATACAAAAACTCACCGTGGGAGGAAAGCACTCGTATCCCAATGACAATTAGAGCTCCAGGAATGACAAATTCAAGCGGACTTGTCAATCATCCTGTTTCTTTGATTGACATATATCCAACTCTTTTAGATTTAGCTGGATTGGATATGGATACTAAGAAAAATGAGAAGGGAAGATCACTTGATGGATATAGTCTAGTTCCTTTTTTAAAAGATCCAGAAACTAAAAATTGGGAAGGTCCTGATGCAGCATTAACAGTAGTGTATTCATCTGATGATAATAAAAATAATCCTGCGAATCATCATTACTCAGTTAGAACAAAAGATTGGAGATATATAATTTATGATTCAGGTAAAGAAGAACTTTATCACAATGCAGAAGATCCTAAAGAATGGAATAATTTAGTATTTAACAAAACACATCCCAAGAGAGATGAAATGGTTGAAATATTAAAACAAATGACTTATCCAATGGTCCCTAATGGCTTAAAACAATAACTTAAAAAGTATTTAGTTATTTTTTTTCTGTAACTTAATGTTATAAACAACTAACATTTTGAAACTTAAATACTCAATTCACAATAAAAACGAGAGGAAAAGTTTTTATGCGAAACGTAAAAACACTCCATATCTTGGTGATGATTGGCATTATCATGATGAGTATGAGCTATATTTTCCAATTTCTGGATCTGGTGTAAGAATTGTTGGAGATAGTATGGAATATTACAGTTCTAATGAATTAGTCATGTGTGGTAGTAATCTTCCTCATTTGTTTAAAACCAAGTCTGATTATGATAATCATGATAGAGTAGTGGTTAAATTTAGTAAAGCTTTAATTTGGCAGATTATTGAAAATGTTCCTGAGTTTAACAAAATTCAACAATTATTAAAAAAATCTTCAAGAGGAATTTTATTTCCTGAATCAAAATCATATGCATTAGTTAATGATTTTATTTCATTATCTCAAGCTTCAGGCGCAGATCGGTTAATTCAGCTTTTAGAAATTTTAAATAAAATTTCTAAAATTGAAGATATCAGAATGTTAACATCTGATAGTTATAAGTATGTTGTTGAAAATAAAAAAGAAGACAGACTTCAAAGAGTAATAAATTTTATTATTGAAAATTTTGACAGAGAAATCTCTTTAAAAGAGTTAGCAGATATTTCATACATGACTACCAATTCTTTTTGTAGATTTTTCAAAGAAAGGACTAATAAAACTGCATTTGAATTTATAAGAGAATACAGAATTAGCAAAGCATGTCAAATGATCATAAATAGCAATAAAACAATCTCTCAAATATGCGATGATACCGGATTTAATTCTTTCTCAAGCTTCAATCGAGTATTTAAATCTGTTAAGGGTATTACAGCAAGTGAATTTAAGTATATGTACCAGGAAATTAATAGTGCAAGCTAAATTCTTACTTAATTAATTCTTCAAGATCTTTTATTTGATTTCCTTTTTTTGTATATAATGCTAATGCATTTTCATCGACTTCTAAACCAAGACCTGGTGTTTTAGGAACAGATATTTTACCATTTACCATTTTAATCTTTGGATTTGTTAAATCTTCACGCAGAGCATTTTCTGTTTGATCAAATTCAATTAAAAAATCAGATTCAAGCATTCTTCCAGGTATAGATTCAAGGTTTGAAATAAAATGTAATGCAACATGTAATCCAATTGAACTTCCCCATGTATGTGGAACTATATTAATTCCATTTGTAGTTGCCAAGGCAGAAATTCTTTTCGCCTCTGTCAACCCACCGCATGCACAAATATCTGGTTGAATGATATCAACTGATTTGTTCTTGATAAGTTCATTGAAACCAAATCTCAGATATTCACATTCACCTCCTGCAATAGGAATTTTAGATTTCATTCTTAATTCAGAATATTGTTCATAAAATTCAGGAGATATTGGTTCTTCAAACCATGATATGTCATAGGGTTCTAATTTAGTTGATAGTTCAACGGCTTCGTTGAAATTATAGGCATGATTTGAATCAATCATTAACTTGATATCATCTCCAATTATAGATCTTAAATATTTTACATTTTTAATATCTTCTTTTATGCCTAATCCAACTTTCATTTTTATTGCCTTGAATCCTTTATTCATGTATTTTTCAGCTTCATATTTATAATCTTTAGTAGGATTATTTTTATCTGTAAAATACATTCCAGTTGCATATGGTGTGATTTTATTTCTATGAACACCTCCCATTAATTCCCCTACACTCATGTTTAATAATTTGCCTTTTATATCCCAAATTGCTATATCAATTGCACTTATAGACGCAACTAATACACCTCTACGTGCAAAATCTAGAGATTTTCGATACATTTTACTCCAAATCAGTTCATTGTGTATTGGATTTTCACCAATTAAAATATTTTTGAAAAAATTAATTCCAGCCTCTACAATCTTTGCAGGACCATAACCTTCTCCCCAACCATAGGTTCCATCATCACAAGTAATCTTAACAATACAGATATTTCTTTCGCTGTAATCCCACTGTGAAAAGAAAAAGTTCTTATCTAAAGAATCTTTTAGTACAAAAGTTTCTATTTTGGCTATAGTTATCATTGTTGTGGATAAAGCTAGTTATAGATAGTTCTTAATTGCTTTCAGGACTTATCTATAAAATTTCAATAATTAACATTTAGTTTATTTGAAATAATCTATAATATTCAATAATAATATTTCTGAAACAGGATCGTAGTTTAGATTCTCAATTAACTTAAGAGTTGATAGTAACATTTCACCTTTCCCATGATCAACTATTGATAAATCAGCTCCAGACCATACTTCACCAGAACCAATATAATTTCTCTTCATAATATTACCATCTGGAATTCTATCAAAAGCAATAGTTTGTACAATGTTGTTACCCTTAAAATTCCTTAAACTTATTGTTGGAGCAATATTTTCATATATACCAGACATATTCACGTTTATTGGTAGATTTTTGAAAATTTTATGTTTCGAATTAATGTGCAAAATACCGTCCCATAAACCTTGTGAAATGTTTTTAATAGGCTTTTGTGGTAGATAATCAATACCATCAGCTAAAAATGTAAGGTTAGGGCCAATTCTTTTTCTTGTTTTTCCAGGAATTTGAAGGTAAATTGCATTACCACCTTTATGTACAAAATCATTAATGTTATCCATTAAGTCTTTGAAATTATCTGATTGATTTGATTTATTTTTTTCAATTACATTACCATCTTTTGAGTTAAACACCTCAGTATTTATGTTATTAATAAAAACAGGAGTTTCTAAGGAAGTAGATTCACTGAATATTTCATAATCAATTTCGTGTTTATCAAAGAAAGAAGTTATTTTTTTATCCTCTTTAATGATTGCAACAGATCCTCTTTTTGTAGAATTATCTATCGAGAAAATATTAAAATTAATAGATGTTGTGTAATTTGTGATATTTTCTGTAATTAATGAAATTTTAACTTCATATTCACCAGCGGAAAGATTGGTGCCTAAATCTATTTTTTCAAGTTCAGTAATTCCATTATTTAATTTAATTTCCACATCATTATTGAATATTAAATCCTTTTGTTTATGTACGCTTAATTTTACACTATTAATATCAGATGAATTTTCATTTATCAAAATTCTTGATATAATTACTTTTTCACCTTCGAAATAATTTCTCTTATTAGTTCTTAATACAGCTAACTTGGATCTATTGGCTTCTTTTGTTTTATCATATGCAAGACCTTTAGGATTTCTCCAAATATCTAATAACCCAGCTCCAATTATCCAATCTCCTGCGGTTAAGGCGTGTACACAGTATCCAATTACATTAGGGTTTGATCTTATTGCTTCAATCATTCTTTTGTTTGCAATCCCATGAATTTCTTGTTGTTTTTTATAAAAATTAGAAGCATTCTTAAAAATTTTAATTAATCCAGTTTCAATAAGCTTTTTGTTGATTTCTTTATTATAATTTAAATGATATAAATATGGATAAGTAATAGGATTACCCTTATTAATAAAATCTTTTTCATTTTCTTCTAAATCAGGTAAACTTCCATATCCAATTTCAGAAACATAAGATGGAATGTTTGGCACTACATTTCTTCCAGGTGTCCTAGCATTTAATCCTCTTTTTTTATTTTCTTCAGTAGTATTTCCAATAGTTAAAAATCCATCAAATTTGTTATTATTAATATTAGGCCCAGGGTAATTGTGAATATCATTAAACTTGAATGCAATGTTACTGTATGGTAGATATAAGTTGGCGCCTTNAGCCCATCCGCCAGATTCATCTAATATCATTCTGGTTGGGTCTAATTCTCGAGCTTTCAGCGACATAGGTTTTAGCATGTTTGCTAATACAGGTCTTCTAATTTCGTTAAAGAGTTCCCATTGAACTATTGAGGGATGATTTCTGTCTCGCAAAATTGATTGAGTTATTTCATTTTCAACTCTTCTTGGTAGATAAGCTGTTTCAATTGGCATATCCATACATTCAATAGCCATACTTCCTACTGTTAAAACACCCAGAGAGTCTGTTAAATGAAGCCATTCTTTAGGAGGAGGTTTTCTCCATGGTCTAATCATATTAAAACCAGCTTCTTTGGCGAGTAAAATTTCTTTAACCATCATTTCTTTCGAATCAGGGTATGAAAGTTTAACTGGATATAGTCCTTCAAAAAAAGCTGCTTTTAAATAAAGTGGTTTACCATTTAGGTAAAATTTATTGTTTTTTACTGTAAATTCTCTGAAACCAAATCTTTCACTAACATTATCTAAAAACTCAATTAAAGAATCATTAGATTCTTGANNAANCTTGAANAATTTNACATNTATNTCATAAAGATTAGGATAGTCAGGGGACCAGTTTTTATGATTTTTAATTTTAAAATCTAAAAGTTCTTTAATCTTAAGATTTGAGTTTTTTAATTCAAATGTTTTTTCAAATACTTTATTTTGATTTACATCAACAGTTATTTTATATTGTCCATCACCTAAACCATTTATGATTTCATTTTCAATTTTAATATCGCCTGTTTCATAATTTCCAGTAATAAATACATCATTTAAATAGGTATGACCCGTAAATGATAAATATACATCTTGCCATATGCCNCCAGTATAAGATCCCCTCCACTGCGGTGTTTCCATTTGCCCAATACCATCTATTATTTTATCCTGAATTGTAATCGGTCCTAAAACTCTAACGATTAGAGTATTTTCTTTATCAAAATCAATAATATGTTCAATATTAAAACTAAATGGAGTAAAGCCNCCCTCATGAAATCCAACTGAATTATCATTTACAAAAACTTCTGTGATATAATTTGAAGCATTAAAATTCAGATGAATTTTTTTACTTTTTAAAGATTTATCAACTTTAAATGTAGTTCTATAGTAAACAACACCTTCATAATCTTTTTTAAATCTTTCCCAAACACTTGGAACGCTAATTTTTTCTATAAATCCATTATCAAATCCTTCATTTGAATGGAATTGATTTACTTTTCCAATATTTTCATAATCGTAAATTATTTCCCATTCACCATTCAGGGAAATGTTATCNAAAGACAAATTATCTTGCCCAAAAACAGAGTTGATAATCATAATTAACAAAAAACTAATAGTTAATCTCATATTATGTTTAATTAAAATACCAAATCTTTTTTAGAATTAATAAGTATTATAATTCCGTTCGATAATTTTTGAAACTTTTATGATAAACAAATGGTCAATTTTGATTTTTTAAACCATATCTAGCAATGTAGATAAAGCATAAAGCTGGAAGAATAAACGAAAGATTTATTTCGGAAACTCCTAAAAATCTAATATCATTAACAGCATATCCTCCAATATCAATTATAGTGGCTTGTAGTTTAGGCATTAGTGCACCTCCAACTATTGCCATTACTAATCCAGCAGAGCCAATTTTACTTTCCTCATTGTTTAGTTTACCGAGTGAAATCCCATAAATAGTTGGAAACATAACTGACATGAAAAAAGAAACACCAACTAAAAAATATAAACCAATAACACCTTCAATAAAAATTACACCTAACATTAAAACAAAGGCAAAAATTGCATAAAACATTAAAAGTTTTCCACTATTTATAAAACGTAAAAAATAAGTTCCAAATGCTCTTNCTAAAAAAAACACAATAAATGCAATCATTTGAAAATAGCCTGCATTTACGCTGTCTATATTTATAGCTTCTGCATACTGATAAATATATGTCCAACACATTATTTGTGCTCCAACNTATAGAATTTGTGATATTACACCTGTTGAATATCTATTGTTTTTGAAAAGTTTTTTTATAGTTTCTTGAACATTATCATTAGAACTAATATCCTTGGAGTCAGGCATTTTACTTATGGCAAACAAAACTAATACTCCCAGTATGACTAATCCTAAAATAACATAAGGATCACGAATAACCATTAAATCAGTAGTTTTAATAAGATTCTTAGAGATTTCATCTAAAGCACTAAAATCACTTATATCATCAGACTGAAGTTTTTTTAACACATATTGTTGAGCAATAAATAAACCTAAAATTAACCCCATGGGATTAAACGATTGTGCTAAATTTAGACGTTGAGTAGCAGTCTCTTTTGCTCCCATTGAAAGAGCATAAGGGTTAGCAGCTGTTTCCAAAAAAGCCAATCCAAAAGTAAGTATATATAAACCTAAACAAAAAAACCAGAACTCCTCTGAATTAGCAGCTGGATAGAATAATAGGGCACCAGTTGCATATAAACCAAGCCCTATTAATATACCAACCTTGTATGAATATTTTCTCATAAATAATGCTGCTGGTAATGCCATACAAAAATAGCCTCCATAAAAAGCCATTTGAACCCATGCAGCTTGAGTATTNGATAACTCTAAAACTTTTTTAAATGCCTGTACCATTGGATCAGTTACTGCATTTGCAAATCCCCATAAAGCAAACAATGAANTAAGTAGAANAAAAGGTAATATTAGTTTCTTAGGGACAACGGGAACTGAGTTTACTTTTTTCACTTTATAATTTTATCTTGAAAATNTGAAATTTCACCACAACTAAACTGCTCCATTATCTGNGTTAGTTGTTTTTTGAGCATAGTAATTGTGTGTGTTCCCCCTTTCTTTCCTAATGCAGAAACTCCGTACATAAATGTTCTTCCAAGAAAACAAAAATCTGCTCCACATGACATTACTCTTGCAACATCTGCTCCACCTCTAATTCCACTATCCATCATAATTTTTATTTTGTTCTTATATTTTGGAATTATTGAATTCATAGAGTCAATAGTAGCTTGTCCAACATCCACTTGCCTGCCTCCATGGTTTGAAACAATAATTCCATCAAGTCCAATATTACAGGCTTTTTCTACATCATGAATTGATTCAANACCTTTTATCACAAGCTTTCCTTTCCAATTGTCACGAATCTTTTTAATTTTTTCTTCATCTAATCTNCCAGAAAAAGTTACATCCATAAATTTGGCTAACTGATTTAAATTTAAATTNTTTGGCATATATGGTTTCAAAATTTCAAAATTTGGTTGACCATTCTTTAAAGTTTCCATTAACCATTGAGGTCTTTTAATTGCTTCTATAATATTTTTAATACTCATTTTTGGAGGCATAGATAATCCATTTCTTATATCTCTTGGTCTATATCCAAAAGAAGGGACATCTGCNAGTATAACTAATACAGGACAACCTGCATTTTCAGCTCTTTTTAGAATATCTACAGTTACTTTTTCTTCAGCAGGATGATATAATTGGAACCAAGCATTTCCCTCAGTAATTTCAGAAATTGTTTCGATACTAGATGTTGTAACAGTACTTAAAATAAATGGAATATTGTTATCAAATGCAGCTTTTGCTAAAATTTCAGGGGATTTTGGCCACATAAGACCCTGTAGTCCAATTGGAGATATTCCAAATGGCGCATCGTAATTTTTTCCAAAAAGCTCAGTTTTTAGATTTGCAGTTTTATAATCAATTAAATACTCTGGTTTAAGTTCAATTTTTCTTATTCTTTCAGTGTTTTTTTTGATATTAACATCTTCATTGCAGCCTCCATCTANATATTCAAATGCAAATTTTGGAATTCTTTTTTTTGCCAGTTTACGTAAATCTTCGACCGAGGGATATCTGTTGTCCATTAGATTATTATTTATTTAGATCAAAAATTTTATCCATCAAAACCCATTTAGAGCCCTTTTCAGATTGAGGCAAAGCTTGTTGATAATTCCACATCAATTCTTCCCACTCTTGAACTTTAGGGTTTTCTAAATCCATTTTTAATTTTTTTTCAAAAGAGAATGTTNTATCTACTTCAATTATCATAAAAAGTCTATTACCAGTATTATATATTTCTGCATTTAAAATTCCTGAGTCTTTTAAGCTTTTACTTATTTCAGGCCATATATCTTGGTGATAATCTTTATACTCATTAATCTTATCTACATCATCTTTAAGATCCAATGCTAAACAATATTTTTTCATTTTATTGATTATTTAAAGCTCTATCAAGATGGGTATAACCACCATCAACATAAATAAGCTGACCTGTTGTATGATTTGAGCGTTCAGAAAGTAAGAAAACAACAGTGTTTGCAATTTCTTCTACAGTTGTCATTCTTTTTTCTAGTGGGATATTGTTTTCTATCGATTTTAGCTTTTTATCAGGATTTTCAAATTGATTTATCNATTTTTTATACAATGGGGTAAGACATTCTGCAACTATAACAGAGTTTACTCTAATTGAATATGGTAATAATTCAACAGCCCATTCTCTTGTAAGAGCATTTCTACCTCCGTTAGCAGCAGCATATCCAGATGTTCCACCTTGTCCAGTTGAAGAAACTTTTGATCCAATATTAACAATAGAGCCCTTATTTTTCTTTAATTCAGGAAGAACAAGTTGGGCCATTTTATAATAATGTGCGAGATTATTTTTAATTGAAGAAAGAAAATCTTCATAATTACCGTTTTCTAGTCCTATTCCATCATTTATACCTGCGTTATTTACTAAACCATCAATTCTTCCAAATTCTTTAATNATTNCATTTACAGCTTTTTCGCATTCATCAGGTTTGCTAAGTTCTGCAAAAGCATATCCAATTTCATTNCCCTTTTCTTTATAATTTGATACTTCTTTTAAAATATCTTTTTTATTTCTTCCTACAATTACTGGAATCGCTCCTTCACTAACTAAAACATTAACAATACCTGCACCTATACCTTTTGAACCTCCAGTTACAACAATTACTTTTTTGTTTAACAGTAATTCCATACTACAAATTATAAATTTTAACAGCATTATTACCCATGATATCGTCTTTTATTTTTTTTGAGCAATTCTCAAGATAATTATGAATTATTTTTATTGNTTGATTNTATGAAGCTGCAACCAAACATACCGGCCAATCTGACCCAAACATAATTCTTTCTGATCCAAAGTAATTAAAAATAATNTCTAAAAATGGTGTGAAATCATTGTTATTAAATTTAAAGTTATTTGTTTCAGTAACCATTCCTGAAATTTTACAACTAACATTATGATTTTCAGATAATAATTTAATACCATATTTCCATTCATCTGAAACTGGTTTTGAAATATTTGGTTTTGCTATGTGGTCTAAAATAAATGTTTGATCTGAAAACTTTTTTACTAGTTCTACAGCATTCATGATTTGATGAGGATAAATAAGTAAATCGAATGTTAAATTATATTCTTTTAGTTTACTGATTCCATTTTGAACATCTTTTCTCAATAAATAATTTTTTTTCTCTGCTTGAACTATATGTCTAACCCCTTTAAAAGAAGGGTTTAATGAAAAATGATTTAAACGATTATCAATATTTTTAGAGGTTAAATCAACACAGCCAACTACTCCTTTAATAAAAGAATTGGAGCATGCACAATCAATTAAAAATTGTGTTTCAAGTTCAGATTGGTCAGCTTGAACTGCAATGCATCCATCAACTCCATTTTCAATCAATATTGGTTCTAAATCTTTCGGTAAAAAATTTTTTCTAATTATTGACATTGAATCATCAATCCATGAATCTCTAATCGGATCATAATTCCAAAAATGTTGATGACTATCAATAATCATATTTGTTTTTTACAAACCTGTCTGGAAATACCTAAATTTTCAATTCCTAATTCCATGACATCTCCTTCTTTTAAATATTTAGGAGGATTTAATCCAAGGCCAACGCCAAAAGGAGTTCCAGTTGAAATTATATCACCTGGAAGTAATGACATAAATTGACTAATATAACTAACTACATGTTCGACATTGAAAATAAAATCTGATGTGCTACTATTTTGCATAGTTTCTCCATTAAGTTTAAGCCATAATTTAAGATTGTTAGGATCTTCAATTTCATCACAAGTAGCTATAAATGGACCTATTGGAGAAAAACTGTCACAACTCTTACCTTTTACCCATTGACCAGATCTTTCTAGCTGAAATTCTCTTTCGCTAACATCGTTGTGAAGCATATATCCAGCTACATAGTCTAAAGCATCCTCTTCACTTACATAGCTAGCTTTTTTACCAATAACTATTGCTAATTCAACTTCCCAATCGGTTTTTGAACTATTCTTTGGAATTATAACAGGATCATATGGACCAACAATAGCTGAACTAGCTTTAAAAAAAAGAACTGGCTCATTAGGAATATCCATTCCACTTTCAGCAGCATGTTGGGCATAATTAAGTCCTACACAAACTATTTTAGATGGTCTAGATAACGGAGGACCAATTCTAATATTGTTATCAATTACTGGGCATTTATGTTGATTTTCTTTTAACCAATTTCTCAGTTTTAAAATTACATCATTCATAAAAAAATCTTCATTGTAATCTTCTACAAAAGATGAAACATCCAATTTTACATTATTATCCAGAAGAATACCTGGTTTTTCCTTGTCAATTTCTCCAAACCTTATAAGTTTCATAATTTATTATTTTGAGTTTAGTTTAATAAATCCACCATCAATATTATAATTAGAACCTGTTATGAAACCTGATTAATCAGAACATAAAAATAAAGCTAAGTCAGCAATTTCATTTGGTTTTCCCATTCTTCCAATTGGCTGTGTTTTGGAAAGGTTTTGGAACATTTGTTTTTCTTTGCCGGGATAGTTTTTTCTAATGAATCCATCAACGAAAGGGGTATGAACCCGAGCAGGTGAAATACAGTTACAACGAATGTTATGGTTTAAATAATCTTTTGCAACAGAATATGTCATGCTAAGTACAGCTCCTTTAGTCATTGAATAAGCAAACCTATCATTAATTCCAACAGATGAAGCTATAGAACCAATATTTAATATTACTCCACCATTATTATTTTTCATTAATGGTACACATACTTTCGTGGGATTATAAACACCTTTAATATTAATATTATATAGGTTATCTAATTCATGTTCTTCACATGCTTCAATATTTCCAATATGAGCTATTCCAGCATTATTAACCAAAATATCAATAGGTTTCAGTTTATTTATTTCGTTTATAGTACTAATAACCTGATTTAAATTAGAAACATCACAATTGTACATTGAAGCTTTAAATCCATTTTTCACAATATCTTCAACAGTTTTCTTAGCATTATTTGTATCTATATCCAAAATTTTTACATCAGCCCCTTGCTCAGCAAAAATAATTGCAATCGCTTTTCCTATTCCACTTCCTCCTCCAGTTATTAAAGCAACTTTATTTAATAAAGAAAATTTTGTTTTCATAGTTATAATTTACAGAGATATTCCTCTTTTCCAAGGTATAAAATCATTTTGACCTAATCTTCTAGCTTTTACTTCTTTTTCTCCACTAGCAACACTAACAATAAAATTTAATAATTCTTTTGAGCATTCTTCCACACTTTTTTTTCCTTCTATTATAGATCCAGTATCAAAATCAATAATATCATTCATTTTTTTAGATAGTTCTGAATTAGTTGAAATTTTTAAAACTGGTACAGCTGGATTTCCTGTAGGAGTGCCAAGACCAGTTGTGAATAAAATAATATTTGCACCAGATCCAGCTAGTCCAGTTGTTGATTCAACATCATTTCCTGGCGTACATAATAGATTTAAACCATCTATTTTTAGTTGTTCAGTATAATCTAAAACATCAACTATGGGGGAGGTGCCACCTTTTTTTGCTGCACCAGCTGACTTAATTGCATCAGTGATTAAACCGTCTTTTATATTTCCTGGAGATGGGTTTGCATAAAAACCGGAGCCTAGTTCAGTAGCTTTTGAATTATAGTTGGTCATTAATCTAGCAAATTTTTTTGCCTTATCAAGATTATTACAACGATTAATTAACTCCTGTTCAACTCCATTTAGCTCAGGAAATTCAGATAAAATTGCAGAGCCTCCTAAACCAATAATTAAGTCAGATACATGTCCTAAAGTTGGGTTTGCAGAAATTCCTGAAAAACAATCTGATCCTCCACATTCTAGCCCAATAGTTAGTTTACTTAAAGGAGCTGGAGATCTTTCAATTTTATTTGCTTTAATTAAACCTACAAATGTTTTTTTAATTGCTTCAGCAATGTATTCTGATTCAGATTTACTTTTTTGTTGTTCCAAAAATAGATTGGTTTATTAGATTTAGGGCAAATTTTATTTATTGCTCGAAGTGCTGGGAACGTCAGGTAAAAAACACAGAATATTTTGCTGTAATCCCCCAGAGGGCAGAACTATAAAGCCATACTCAGTTATCGCTTTGCAGCTTAACAATGGCG
>NZOB01000078.1 GCA_002693085.1 Flavobacteriaceae bacterium
TGAAGAGGCTCCTGCTGCTGAAGAGGCTCCTGCTGCNGAAGAGGCTCCNGNTACTGAAGAAAATTCTTCGAATGATAGTGACGAGGAAGNAAAATAATTTTTTATAATTTCTTTACTACTCTTTTTAAATTTAGTTGATTTATGGCATTTGCTTCTAGTCCTGAAATATTTTTAGGTACTATCCTGACACTCATGTCATAATACAATGGAATAATTGGCGAATATCTTCTTATTATATTTTCAAGATTATTACTGATTTTTTCATACGAAATTGACTTTTTATTGCCTATTAGTTCGTATAATTTATCAAAATTTCTATCGCTAAAAAATGTATAGTTTGGACCTTTCGGAGTATGATTTTTTGAATAGAATAGTGAAAAATAATTTTCAACATGGGGATAATCAGCTATCCAACTTGCTCTAAATGCATCAAATTTTCCAGTTGCTTTTCCTTGTCTTAGGATTGAAGGGGGTGTAATTTCTATTTGTACTTGAACTCCAATTTTTTGAAGCTCTGATTGAATAAATTCTAAAATATCTAAATACTGGGAATCTGAAACAATTGTAATATTTATTTCATCAATATCATTATTTGACTTATAAATGGAAATTAATTTTTTTGATAGATCAGGGTCATAATTGTATCTGGGTAAATAAAAACTATTATTCAATCCATTAGGTACAATACCACTTTCAGCAGGATAACCTATATTTTTTCTTAAATATTGCATCATTTTTTTTCGATCTATACCAGAATTAATAGCATATCTAAGTAATGTGTCTTTTTTTATGTTGTTTTGAATATTAAATCCAATATATTCAGTATTTAAGTATGGCGATTTTAAAAGATTAAAATTTGAAGAAAATCTAGGGTTTAAATCACCTTTATAATCAAAAATTTGATCAATTATCGAATTTTCAGGTGAACTAACCATGTCTAATCTTCCCGATAGAAGTTCCATGAATTCACTTTTTTTATCAGGAATAAATGAAATTGCTATACCATCTAAATAAGGTAATTTTTGACCAAGAGAGTCATGTTCAAAATAGTTTTTATTTTTTGATAAAACCAATTTTACATTTTCATCCCACTTCTTAAATTTAAATGGCCCAGTTCCAATTGGTTTTTTAGAAAATTTATCACCAAGTACAGTTACGATCTCGTGAGGAACTACAGAACAATATTTCATGCTTAAAATCCCAAGAAATGGATCAAATTCTTTTTTGAGCTCAATCTGAAATATAGAGTCGTTAATTGCTTTAAAATCCTTTACATTATTAAATACCCAGAACCCTGGAGAAGCTATTTTGTTATCTATTAATCTATTGAAACTATATTCAAAATCTTTCGCTTTTACTTTTCTAGTTAAATTTTTACCAAAAAGTTCAGAATTATGAAAATATACATCCTGACGAATTTTGAATGTATATGTTCTTTTATCCTCACTTATTGTCCATGAAGAAGCAATATCTCCTTTAATTTCCAAATTTTTATCTAATTGAACAAGACCATTAAAAATTTGGTTGACTGGCCAGATATTTCTAAGTGTTGATGAAAATGCAGGATCTAATGAACTAATATTTGAATATTCATTGTATTTAAAAATATTGTTTTCTATATCAGAGTCTTTTTCGCAAGATGAAAGTAAGATTCCAAAAAGAATAATAATTAAAAAACCAATGTTTGTTTTGTTGGAGATAGATTTATATTTGCAGAAATTATTCAAAATTGAATGTAGCATTTAAGACATTAGGATGTAAACTAAATTACTCAGAAACTTCTTCAATTTCAAGAGATTTTGAAAATAAAGGATATAATAAAGTTTCATTTAAGGAAAATGCGGATATATATGTAATTAATACATGTTCTGTTACCCAAAATGCTGATAAAGAGTTTAAATATTTAGTCAACAGAGCAAAAAAAAACAACCCCAAATCTAAAATTATTGCCATTGGATGTTATGCTCAGCTAAAGCCTAAAGAAATTGGACAGATTGACGGAGTTGATCTTGTTCTTGGTGCTGACAAAAAGTTTGATGTATTAAATTACATTGAAAATAATGAGTCTCATTCGTGTGAAATAAATAATGTTAAATCATTTCAAACATCATATTCTCTTGGTGATAGAACAAGATCTTTTTTAAAGGTTCAAGATGGATGTGATTATAAATGTACATATTGTACTATCCCTTTAGCTCGTGGAAAATCAAGAAGTGGTAAGATTAATGAAATTATAGATAATGTAAAAACACTAGTAGATAAAGGGATAAAAGAAATAGTTTTAACTGGTGTAAATATTGGTGATTATGGAATAATGCATGGAGACTTAAAAAAAGAATCAACCTTTTTAGATCTCATAAAAAATATAGATAAAGTTTCTGGACTTGAGAGAGTCAGAATTTCATCTATCGAACCTAACTTGTTAAGCGACGAAATTATTCACTTTGTCAGTGAGAGTAAAAAATTTATGCCTCATTTTCACGTTCCTCTCCAAAGTGGTTCAGATAAAATACTCAAATTGATGAAAAGAAGATATCTCAAAGATCTTTATGAAAGCAGAGTTGAGAAAATTAAAAATTTAATTCCTGATTGTTCAATTGGAGTTGATGTTATTGTAGGTTTTCCTGAAGAAGATGAAAATGATTTTATGGAAACTTATAAATTTTTAGAAAAATTAGATGTATCATATTTACATGTTTTTTCTTATTCAGAAAGAGATAACACAGAGGCAATTAAATTAAAAAATAAGAACTCTAGCAATATTAAAGGAAGTAGAAGTAAAATCTTGAGAGATTTATCTGAAATCAAAAAAAATAATTTTTATAAAAATAATATAGGAGATAAGAGAAAGGTATTATTTGAATCTGAAAATAAAAACGGATTTATTCACGGTTATTCAGATAATTATATTAGAGTAAAAACACTTTGGGCATCAAATCTTGTTGATAANATAAATAATNTGNTATTNGATAAAATTGATAGTGATAATTTAGTAATAGCTAGAAATATTTAAATTCTNACTCCAACAGGAAGAAGNTCCATNTATTCTCTGTGACTTTTTATAAATTTTTTAATTTCAAGATCAGTTGGCATCATCCTTAATTTTTTTTCTTTAATTATCTCAAATATTTCGGTTAGAAACCTATCCTTAAAATCATTGTCAGCGTCTTTTGGAATTATTATTTTAGTCAAGAATATTTTTCTTTCTTGAAGAGCATATTCAACCTTAGCTAAATTACCATTGATTTCAACTTCAAATTGACGCAAAAAATTATTATCATTGATANNAAGTGCTGACATAAAGATTAGTTGTTTAATTTAGNAGCTAATATACAAAAATTGCTTCTATTTGATTGTAAATGAGTCAAATTAAAGAAAAAACATATGAAGTTTATATGATGCCAGGAATGGCGGCAAATCCATTAATATTNGAACGAATAATACTTCCTAAAAATTTNAAAATCAATTATTTGGAATGGTTAATGCCCTCAGAAAATGAAGAATTTGATAAGTATATTTCTAGACTTTCAAAATTAATCATAGGAAAAAATATAGTTTTAATTGGGGTCTCCTTTGGAGGAATAATTGTTCAGGAGATAGCTAAAATAATATCTGTTCATAANGTTATTATAATCTCAAGCGTTAAAACTAGTAAGGAATTACCTTTTCTNATGCAGCTAGGAAAAAATATTGGTGCTCATAAATTTTTTCCTGTTAATTGGTTANAGAGTTTTGAATCATTAGCTCAATTTGCCTTAGGCCCNTCAATCAATAAAAAAATTGANTTATATAGAAAATATTTATCTGTAAGAGATAAAAAATATCTTAGATGGTCAATTGACAAAATTACTGGATGGAANAATGATAANTATCCTGANAATTTGATACANATTCANGGAACACATGATTTAGTTTTTCCTTCAATTTATATAAAAGATGCAATATTTNTAAAGAAAGCAACTCATGCAATGATTTTAGTTAATGCTAAATGGTTTAATGANAATCTCCCNNATTTAATTTGTAAAAACTAAATTCTTTTCATTTGAGTTTGCATCAATTTNATTTGTTGNGTTANCATCCCATGACTATCAAGTTTTTTTGCCTCATTTAGTAATTGTGTAGCTTCTCTTTTTCTTCTTTTTTGCATTAAAATTCCNGCAAGACTAAGTTTTGCCATAGCAAGATCTTGACTCATGTTTANTCCATATTGAATAGCTTTTTTAAAAAATTTTTCAGCTTGAGTTAAGTTTTTTTGTGAATAGATNATACCAAATAAATAATTATAGTATCCGACTTGTTTTTTTGTTAATGAAGATTCGGGATTTTTAATTTTATTTAGCCAGTTTTCNGTTCCATCAAANTCTTGTTTTCTCATTTTTAAAAAAGCCATAATTAAAATTTCATTTTTAAAATAAAGAAGTAAAAAAATTAAACTCAAAAAAATTAANGCAATTCCATTTCCGATATTATCTAAGGTAAATTGATAGATGGAATATCCAAATACCAACAAGCAAAGAATTAGTTTATAAATTTTATTAAACATTTAAATTATTTTCAACGAAATTACTAAAAGAAATTTATTCACATTTAGTTTTANTAAAAGTAATTTATTGTATATTTGGCCGAATTTTAAAGATCTCAACTGATGAAAAGAACTTATCAGCCATCAAACAGAAAAAGAAAAAANAAACATGGTTTTAGAGAAAGAATGTCTACAGCAGAAGGCAGAAAAGTTCTTGCATCTAGAAGAGCTAAAGGAAGAAAAAAATTAACTGTTTCTTGTGAGCCAAGCCATAAAAAATAAGTTGATAAAAAAAATATAAAAAAAGGTGTTGCTATTATTAGTAACACCTTTTTTTTGATATATTAATAACCTAAAAAGATGCCCCTAAGAAAAGACNTAAAAAGTATCCTTATTATTGGTTCNGGACCAATTATAATTGGACAAGCATGTGAATTTGATTATTCTGGATCTCAAGCACTTAGATCATTAAAAGAGGATGGTATTGAAACTATTTTAATCAATTCTAATCCTGCAACTATAATGACTGATCCAGTGATGGCAGATCACATNTATTTACTTCCGCTAAACACCAAATCCATAAAAAAAATTCTTTCTAAGCATAAAATAGATGCNGTTTTACCAACAATGGGTGGTCAGACAGCTTTGAATTTATGNATAGAGGCTGATGAAAAAGGGATTTGGGAAGAATTTGGTGTTGAAATCATTGGGGTTGATATTGATGCTATCCAAATTACTGAAGACAGAGAAAAATTTAGATTGCTGTTAGATAAAATTGATATTCCTTATGCTCCNTCTGAAACAGCTTCATCATTTTTAAAAGGTAAAGAAATTGCTCAAGAGTTTGGATTTCCTTTATGTGTTAGACCCTCTTTTACATTAGGTGGTACGGGTGCATCTATTGTATATGAAAAAGAAAAATATGACACTCTTCTCAAAAGAGGCTTGGAAGCTTCTCCAATTCATGAAGTCATGATNGATAAGGCATTGATTGGNTGGAAGGAATATGAATTAGAGTTGTTAAGAGATAAAAATGATAATGTTGTAATAATTTGTACTATTGAGAATATGGATCCAATGGGTATCCATACAGGNGATTCAATAACTGTTGCGCCTGCCATGACCCTTTCTGATACCACATATCAAAAAATGAGGGATATGGCTATTAAAATGATGAGAAGTATTGGTGATTTTGCTGGTGGATGTAATGTTCAGTTTGCTGTAAGTCCAGATGAAAAAGAAGACATCATTGCTATTGAAATAAATCCCAGAGTTTCACGATCTTCTGCATTAGCATCAAAAGCAACTGGATATCCTATTGCTAAAATTGCAAGTAAACTGGCAATTGGTTATTCTTTGGATGAATTAGATAATCAGATAACAAAATCTACTTCTGCATTGTTTGAACCCACATTGGATTATGTAATTGTTAAAATACCGAGATGGAATTTTGACAAGTTTGAAGGATCTGAAAGAACATTGGGATTACAAATGAAAGCTGTAGGAGAAGTCATGGCAATAGGAAGATCATTTCAAGAAGCATTGCATAAAGCAACACAATCTTTAGAAATTAAAAGAAATGGTTTAGGAGCAGATGGAAAAGGTTACACTGACTATCAAACAATAATAAATAAACTTAAGTATGCTAGTTGGGATAGAGTTTTTGTTGTTTATGATGCAATTAAAATTGGTATTTCATTAGAAAGAATTCACGAAATTACCAGAATTGACATGTGGTTCTTAAGACAATTTGAGGAATTATCAATTCTTGAAGATGAAATTGAAAAATATAATATTGAAAACATTACTAAAGATCTTCTTTTAGAAGCAAAGCAAAAAGGTTTTGCTGACAGACAAATTGCTCACATGTTGGGTTGTTTAGAAAGTCAAGTTCACAAAAAAAGAAAAGATTTAAANATAAATAGGGTTTATAAGCTTGTTGACACATGTGCTGCTGAGTTCAAGGCGATGACTCCGTACTATTATTCAACTTTTGAGCAGGAAATATCTACTTCTGATGGTAAAACATATACTCAAAACGAAAGTAAGTCAACNGATCGTGAAAAAGTAATTGTTTTAGGATCTGGCCCTAACAGAATNGGTCAAGGTATTGAATTTGATTATTGTTGTGTTCACGGTGTNCTTGCTGCCTCTGAGTGTGGATATGAAACTATNATGATAAATTGTAATCCAGAGACAGTATCTACTGACTTTGATGTAGCTGATAAATTATATTTTGAACCTGTTTTTTGGGAACACATTTATGATATAATTCAACATGAAAAACCTATTGGAGTTATTGTTCAACTTGGAGGGCAAACTGCTTTAAAATTAGCAGAAAAACTAGACAAGTATGGAGTGAAAATAATTGGAACATCTTTTGAATCTCTTGATCTTGCTGAAGACCGAGGTTCCTTTTCTGAGTTACTGAAAAAAAATAAAATACCTTATCCTGAATTTGGAGTTGCTCAAACAGCTGATGAAGCCTTGAAGTTATCTGACACTTTGAATTTTCCAATTTTGGTTAGACCATCTTATGTACTAGGAGGTCAAGGAATGAAAATTGTTATAAATAAAGAAGATTTAGAAGCACATGTGGTGGACTTACTACAAAAAATTCCAAATAATAAATTATTATTAGATCATTATTTGGATGGAGCCATAGAAGCAGAAGCCGATGCCATTTGTGATGGTGAAAATGTTCAAATTATCGGTATTATGGAGCATATAGAGCCTTGTGGAATTCACTCAGGTGATTCTAATGCAACTCTACCTCCTTTTAATTTAGGTGATTTTGTAATGCAGCAAATAATTGACCATACCCACAAAATTGCATTAGAGCTTAACACAGTTGGTTTAATTAATATCCAGTTTGCTGTTAAAGATGATACAGTATTCATTATTGAGGCTAATCCAAGAGCATCCAGAACAGTTCCTTTTATTTCAAAAGCATATAAACAACCATATGTAAATTTTGCCACTAAAGTTATGCTTGGAAAGAATAAACTCAAAGACTTTAAGTTTGATCCAAAATTAGATGGATTTGCAATCAAACAACCTGTTTTTTCTTTCAGNAAGTTTCCTAANGTAGATAAAAGTTTAGGACCTGAAATGAAAAGTACNGGNGAGAGTATTCTTTTTATNGATGATTTAAAAGATGATGATTTTTATGAAATCTATTCAAGAAGAAAAATGTATTTAACCAAATAAGTTTTGGATTCAATAATTTTAATTCTTTTAGTTNTATCGAATATTGGNTTAGTACTTTATTTTTTTTCNAAAAGGAATAATAATAATCAATCNGATCTTATTCTGAAGATTTCTAATAACCTTACAAATCAAGTTCAAGANATTAGAAAAGAAATTAGTGAAAACTCAGAGAAAAGTAGAGTAGAGATTGANTCAAAACTTCAAAACATTAATAAAGAAATTTCTGAATTTCAAATGAGTTCAAAAACTCAAATGCAGAAACANTTTTCTGATTCTAATAAAATAATTAAGGAAGTAACAGTAGAATTAGAAAAAATTAAAGGAACTAATGAACAAGTTTTAAGTTTTGCTAATCAGATGAAAACTTTAGAAAAGATTCTGGGTAATCAAAAGCAAAGAGGAATATTTGGTGAAATTCAGCTTGAAAACTTATTATCTAATGTTTTGCCACCTGAAATATTTCAAATGCAGTACTCATTTAAAGATGGTGGTATTGTAGATGCAATAGTAAAAGTAAATGATAATATAATTCCAATTGATGCTAAATTTTCTCTTGATAACTATAATAAAATGATAGAAAGCTCAGATGAAAATGAAATAAANCTTTTAGAAAAAAAATTCAAAGAGGATATTAAATCTAGAATTGATGAAACAGCAAAATATATTAGGCCTCAAGAAAAAACTTTAGATTATGCATTCATGTTTATACCTGCAGATGGATTATACCAAGATTTATTAAATAGCAGGGTAGGAAGTCTTAAGATTAGATCCAAAGAATTAGTTTCGTATGCATACCAAAAAAAGGTTATGATTGTTTCACCAATGAGTTTATTTCCTATGCTTCAAATTACTATGAAAGCTCTTAATAATTTAAAATTTGAAAAATCAATTGAGCTTGTTATTAAGAATGTTCAAAATTTGTCAGATCATTTAATAACCTATCAGACATATCACAATAAACTTGGAAATACATTGAANACTGTTGTTAACCANTACAATAGAACTTCAGATGAATTCAAAAAAATTGATAAAGATATTATGAAGATTTCTGAAGGAAAATTTAATATTGATTTTCAAAAACAATTGATAGATAAGACTAGAGATAATGATTAGTCTGAAATAACAATTTTTTTATTTAATGCGTATCTCAAACCATATTTCATTGCATAGCTATAAAATAAATCACCCATAATTGTGTAAACAAAAAATGGAAGAGCCATGTAATAGCAAAGAATGAAGCCTTCAATAGTTTTTGGATATCCAAGTATCCAAACTCCAAAATTTGACACAATAAAAAAAGTAGTACTTGAGAGTAGAATGGAGTAATTATTTATTTTTTGAAATTTAAATCCGATAAAGGTTATAGCAATAAAACTAAGGTAAACAAAAAGGTTTACCATGGATAAGCCTAAAATTAAATCAGAAATAAGTAAGCCAATGATTGGTATTAAATAAGTTAAAATTTTGTTCTTAAAATGTATTGTTGAGAATAAAGCTATGGCAGTTATTGGAGTAAAATTTGGTGGATGAGGAATTAACCTAGATAAAATAGCAATTCCAATAAGTATTATAATAAAATTCAATTTCTTCATATCAATAAACTGTATAGTTAAAAGGTGTAATTGAAAATAATTC
>NZOB01000079.1 GCA_002693085.1 Flavobacteriaceae bacterium
CTTGCTTAATCAGAAATTTAGCTGCTTCTGCTGTAGCAATATTACCTGCACATAAAGCTGTTTTAGTTGGTTTAATTTTTTTAATTTTTTTTATTATTTTAAGGTATAAAAATTTTATTATGAAAAAATATGTATACTTATTGTCACTTTTGCTTTCAATTTCATTATCGTCTCAAGAACTTTATTGGTATGACGTAATACTTGAAGTTGAAGGTGAAGATTTAGTTGAATTTGAAAAAGCTGTTGATGATTTTTATTCCTCAGTTGATTTTCCAGAAGATGTAACAATGACTTTTTCTGCTATACCATTGAAAGGTCAAGGTTTTGAAGAAACACACATTTTAAGCTTTGTTAGTCCTTCTTCTCAATCATTAGCAAACTTAAGATCATCTTTAACTGGTGAAAAATGGGAAAATTATCTTGATATTGTTAGGCCTTTTGTAGACGGTGTTAGAGCATCTGCAGGTAATGCAATGATGACTTTTAAACCTGAAGAATTCCATGGCATTGGACAAGTTTGGGGTTTTAAAATTTTAAGTAAGGATATTCCTGCTTTTGCCTCAGCTTTTAGTAAACTAATGGAAACTTTTGATTTTCCTGGTTTTGTTGGTTTAGCTCAAGTTACTCATGGAATTAGTAATGGTGAAAATATTCTTATATACGGCACTTATGAGGATCTTAATTCTGCTTTCACATTTGGACCTAAGAGTGATGCTGAAGCTCAAGCTTTTGAAGAATTCTTTAATGTTACTGCTAATATTTCAGAATTTACTCAATCATGGACTCGAGTCAAAATAAATGACTACAATTAAATTAAAAGCCCTTAATTAAGGGCTTTTTTTTATGCAAGAAAGTTAAAGCCAAGAAAAAATAAAAATTGAGCTATAAAAAGGTTCAATGAAAAAATTACCTCCTTATCTCTATAAAAATATTGGTACAGACTCTGTGTTATGATTGAAGTTAAACCCCAACCTATATAATTTTGGAGTGGAGCTTTTGATCCACTAAATTCCCAATAATCAAGTATTGGAGCAATTGGTTCTAATGTTAGATCAATAAGCAACATTAAAGCTACACCAATTAAAACGGATAAAATTTTTGAATTTTTGAAAATTCTTTCTGAAATACTTCCACAAATTACTGTTAAAACAATCCAATTAAATCCAATTAGAATTGGAACACCTAGGATTTTTAAACCCAAATTATTTCCATATTCATAATTACCGAAAATTAAACCATATTGAACTCCTAATATTTCAGCAATCATTCCAACGAAAAAGATTAAAAAAATTATAAAAAACTTTAACCTAGAAGCGTTAGTTTGATTAACAAATAAGAGCGTTGTGGATATAAATAAATTTAAAGGTGTTAGTGAAGCAAATAAATTTTTGTCTACATAAAGTAATCCCAAAAGACCTGATAGATGGAAAAGCCATATAATTATGATAGATACCTTCTTATTAAAATCTAAATTCATGTTTTAATTAAATCTGAAATAATTTTTCCTGACATAATACATAATGGTATTCCACCACCTGGATGCACACTTCCACCACAAAAATATAAATTAGATATTTCTGAAGAAAAATTTGGATGTCTTAAAAATGCTGAAAAAATACTATTACTAGAGGTTCCATATAAGGATCCCTTATAAGAATTTGTAGTAGATTCAATTTCAATGGGAGTTGTTATTTTTTCTTCTTCTATATATTTTTCAATATTATCACCAAGAATTTTATTTAACTTTTTTAAAATATTAATTTTCAATTCATCCTTAATTTTATCCCAATCTTGTTCATTATTATATGGGGAGTTAACCATAACATACCAATTCTCACACTCTTCAGGTGAATCACTTGGTAAATCTTTGCACGTAATATTAATATATATAGTAGGGTCAAAATACAGTTCTTTCTTATTAAATATATAATCAAATTCTTCTTGGTAATTATTTGAAAAAAATATGTTGTGTAAATCTAGTTCCTTAAATGTTTTTTTTATTCCCCAATTAAATATTATGGCAGAACTAGATCTTTCCTGTTCTAATGCCTTAATCCTTCTTTTATCTTTCAATAAGAACCTATATGTATTGTAGACATCAGAGTTAGTTACTACTATATCAGAATAAAAATCTTTATTATTTACTTTAACTCCTTTAGCAACATCATCATTAATAATTATTTCACTTACATTAGAATTAAAATAAAATTTTACCCCATGTCTTTTTGCTAGATTAAATAATGAATTTGTGATATCCCCCATTCCTTTTTCAGGAATGTATGTACCATAATATTTTTCAGCATTTTGAATAGCTGTCATCATACCAGGTGTCTTATAAGGAGATGATCCGTTATATGTTGCAAATCTGTTAAATAATTGAACTAAGTATTTATTTTTTAATTCTTTTTCATTTACTTCATTTAATGACTTAAAAAGTTGGAATGTGTTGATTTTAATTAATGCTTTTAATGTTTCAAATGAAATTAAATTTTTTAATTTATGTAAAGATTTTTTAATAAAAATATTCTCTGTTAGATCATACTTTTTTTTAGATTTTTTTAAATACTTCAGTATCAAACTTTTTTTTACATCAAATTTTAATTCACACTCATTGATAAATTTTTCCAAGTCATCATAAGCAGTAAATTTTTTTCCGTCATCCCAAAAATATCTACACGTAATATCTTTTTTAATATAGTTGAAGTGTTCCCTTGGGTTTTCATCAAGAATTTCAAATAACTCATCAACAAAATGGGGCATAGTAAATAATGAAGGGCCTGTATTAAATCTATATTTTCCAATTTCAATTGTTGATAATTTACCTCCTGGAGATGAATTCTTTTCAAAAACTTCTACGTCAAAACCTTTAGCTTTTAACCTAATAGCTGTAGATAAACTACCAATCCCAGACCCTATAATAATTACCTTATTCATTAAAAATCTTTTCAGTTACATTTGTAATTATAAATCTGGTAAACATATCTTCTGAATACCAGTTTCTCTTTCTTGTTTTTTTTATAATTTCTGAATGAGCTTTTGAATCGTATGCGAAGCTCTTTACTGCTTCAAAGTTTTTCCAAATACTAAAAGTTGCCTGGGCTAAAAATGGTAATTCTCCAATTCCCTTGTAAAACTCGACACCTTTTGCGTTTTTTATTGCTTTTGATGCTTTTGGTACATTTAACCAAAAATCAATTTGCTTTCTTAATCTAATCTTTCCTCTTGTAATTATAGCAATTTTATCATTCATGTTGTGTTTTACAATACCTTCTTTAAAAGGATTTTGATTATCCCACAATCCATTTGTCTGAATAGGTTTTAAATAAAAATCTTTTCTTGATTTTGCTTTTTTTCTAATAGATGCTGAGTGCTCACTTTCTTGTAAAAAGTTTACAGCATTTTTTTTTGAATTCCATACTGCAAGTAGAGCATATGTTGAAAGATCTGGAACTAAAAAACCATTACCTGCTCCAGTTCCCAATAATTTATAAAATTTAACATTATCATTATTATTAAAATACTTATGTGCTTCACTCATTTGTGTAAATGCCCAAAACTTGTTTGAAGAGTATTTAAAAAATGAAATTGTAGTAATCATTAATGAATTTTTTAAATTTCAAGAATTGTGCCATTTTCTCTCTAAAATTAATCATATATTTTGATCAAATATTGATATATTTAGACAACTTTTCATGACCAAAAAATTTGACTATATAATATGTGGAGCAGGTCTTTCCGGTCTTATTATGGTTGATAAGATGTTTAAGGATAGGTTTTTTGATAATAAATCGGTTCTTTTAATTGAGAAAGACTTAGCTCATAAAAGTCAAAAAACATGGTGTTTTTGGGAAGAAAAACACTCTCAATGGGATGATTACGTAATAAAATCTTGGGATAATGTTAGTTTTAAATCCTCCAATAGCAACAAAGAAACCCATTTAAACCATTATTCTTACAAGATGGTTAAGTCAACTTTTTTTGTTAATTCAATAATTAATAAAATTAGGAACGAAAAAAATTTCACTATCATAGAAGATGAAGTGAGTNATATTTTTCAAGAAGATAATTTAGTTACCATTAAAACAAATTTGAATGTATTTAAGTCTGATTTCGTNTTTAATAGTNTATTTAATCTAAGTGATTTAAAATCAAATTTTCCTTTATTGATTCAACATTTTAAAGGATGGACTATCGAAACTNACAATGAATTCTTTAATGATAAGGTTGCTACAATAATGGATTTTTCTATAAAACAAAAAAATGATACTCGATTTTTTTATGTACTTCCAATCTCTAAGAAAAGAGCTTTGATTGAATTTACACTTTTTTCAAGAGATTATTTAAAAGATGAAGAGTATGATGATGAATTAAGAAATTATATCAACTCTTTAGGAATTGATTCATACAAAATCATTGAAAAAGAAAAAGGAGCCATTCCAATGACATGCCATCCATTTGAAAACAAAAACTCAGAAAGAATTATTCATATTGGAACAGCTGGTGGTTGGACAAAACCCTCATCAGGTTATACCTTTAAGTTTATTGATAAAAATACCGATAAATTAATTTCTTATTTGAAAGGAAATGATTTTTCTAAAACTATAAGTTTCAAAACACGACATTGGGCTTATGATTTAATATTTTTAGATGTTTTGTTTAATGAAAACCATATTGGAAAAAAATTGTTTGAAAAAATGTTTAATAAAAATAAAACTGAAAATGTTTTTAGATTTCTAGATAATGANTCATCAATTNTCGAAGAAATATCAATTGCTTACTCTTTTCCTAAATACATTTTTACAAAATCCTTATTTAAAAACTTAGGTAAAATTTTTAAATATTATTTGTAGATTTCAATTGCAGTGTCCCCGTTAGATTTCTTATAACCCCTATACATNCCCTCAGTATTAAAATCCATAATAATATTTAGATTTTTATCAATTCCAATTACTCCACCACTGCCTCCTAATTCTTTTACTTTTTTTAATGTATTTTTTGCAGCATTTTTAATACTTTTTTTATTGTATTCAATTTGAGCAGATATATCATAGGCTACTACATTTCTTATGAAATATTCNCCCCACCCAGTTGATGAAATACCGCATGTTTGATTATTGGCATAAGTTCCAGCTCCAATAATTGGAACATCTCCAATTCTATTCCATTTTTTATTTGTCATACCCCCNGTTGATGTTCCTGATGTTATATTTCCATTTTTATCTATAGCAACACACCCAACTGTTCCAAATTTGTTATCAGCATTAGANTCTCTTTTTTTAATGTTTTTCAATGAGTTTAATCTGTTGTTTGTAATGAAATTGCTATTATCAATTAGCTTAAATCCTTTTGACACAGCAAAATCTTCAGCACCTGATCCTGATAAAAATACGTGTTCTGATTCTTCCATAACTTTTCTGGCTAGTGTTATAGGATTCTTTATTTTTTTAATTCCGGAAACGGCTCCAGCATTTAAATTATCACCTGTCATAATAGATGCATCCATTTCAACTTCTTCATTATTTGATAAAACTGAACCTTTTCCAGCATTAAAAAGTTCAGAATCTTCCAGTATTTTAATTGTTGCCTCAACAGCATCAACACTTTTTCCATTTTGTTTTAATATAGAATAACCAACATTTAGTGCTTCCTCTAATTTTTGCTTGTATGCTTTTTCCATTTCATTAGTCATGTTATCCTTTAATATAGTTCCAGCTCCACCATGTACAACAATTGCGAAATGGTTATTTTTTTTATTACAGCTATTAAGGGTAAGAATTATTAAGAAGTAATAAACAAGTAATTTCATTAAAGAGATTTAGTGGTAATTATATATCTCCAGTAGATAATTCCAAGTTGAAATTTTGAAGCTTTTGATAAATTTAATCTTCTTTTGGTATAACTAGGCAAAATTATTTTATTCATTTTAGCTAAAATTTTAAAAATAACTTTTGATTTCATTAGCTGCAATATACAATTCATGTAGTATCTTAGCAAACAGAAAATGATACTACAATTAATATTTTTGTTATTAGGATTATTTCTTTTGATATTAGGTAGTAATTACCTTTTAAAATCATCTGTTGAGCTTTCATTAAAGTATAATATTTCTAAAGTAGTTATTGGTTTAACTGTTGTGTCTTTTGCTACTTCTGCACCAGAACTTCTGATTAGTATTAGCTCAGCTTTGAAGAGTTCAAGTGACATTGCAATTTCAAATGTGATTGGATCAAACATTGCTAATATTGGACTTGTTTTTTCTACAGCTTTATTTTTTGTTACGATTAAAATATCAAAGAATAATGTCAAATATGATTTACCTTGGTTATTGATTGTTAGCGCTGTCTTTTTCTTTTTTTTACAGGACTTAATAATCACAAAATATGAAGGAATAATATTGGTTGCCCTACTATCTGTTTTTATTTATTTTATGTTTAAAATGAGAGAAGAGAATGATGATGATGAAATCGAAGAAACTAAAATGTCAATATCCAAAATTATAATTTTACTAATTGTATCATCACTTTTGTTATTTATTGGCTCAGAATTGTTCGTGGATAGTGCAATCTTTTTTGCAAAGTATTTTCAGGTTTCAGAAAGAGTTATTGGTTTAACTCTTGTTGCAATTGGTACAAGTTTACCTGAGCTAGTAACCAGCTTAGTTGCAATTTATAAAAAGGAGTTAGACATTTCAGTTGGTAACATAATTGGATCAAATATTTTTAATATTCTAGCAGTTATTGGCATAACATCTATAATTCATGAACTTGAAGTAGTTGGTACCCAAATTATACATTTTGATATTTATGTTATGATTGGTTTTAGTATTTTATTAGGATTATTCTTTTTTATTCCAAAGAAATATACACTATACAGACCTCATGGAATCATACTTTTTTTATTATTCTTAACCTATTATTACAATTTATTGTAAAAAAAAACACCTCAAAAATGAGGTGTTTTACAAATGTAAATACACTCTAAAGTTTAAACTTTAGCAGATTTTACTGTTTTTATAATTCTTGCAGCAATTTTGTAAGGATCACCATTTGAAGCAGGTCTACGATCTTCTAACCAACCTTTATAACCTTTTTCAACTGTCATAATAGTAATTCTTATAGAAGCACCTCTGTCAGAAACTCCATAGCTGAACTCTGTAATAGATTGAGTTTCATGATCTCCAGTTAACCTTTGATCATTATAAGCACCGTAAACATCAATATGTTCTTTAACAACAGGTCTAAATGCTTCACAAATAGCTTCATATGTTTCTTTTGATCCACATGTTCTTAATGTTGAATTTGAGAAGTTAGCATGCATCCCTGAACCGTTCCAGTCAGTAGCTCCTAATGGTTTTGGATGATATTCAATTGCTAATCCATATTCTTCAGCTAATCTTTCTAAAAAATATCTAGCTACCCAAATTTCATCACCTGCTTTAGCAGCACCTTTAGCAAAAATTTGAAATTCCCATTGACCAGCAGCAACTTCCGCATTTGTACCTTCAATATTAATTCCAGCATCTAAACATATGTCTAAATGTCTATCCATAATTTCTCTTCCAAAAGTGTTTTTTCCACCAACTGAACAATAAAATTGTCCTTGTGGAGTTTGATCTTTTGGGAAACCTAGAGGAAGATTAGTTTCAGGATCCCACAAGAAATATTCTTGTTCAAATCCAAACCAAAAATCATCATCATCGTCATCAATTGTAGCTCTTCCATTTGACTCATGAGGAGATCCATCTGGACTCATTACTTCATTCATTACAATCCATCCATTCCTTCTGACAGGATCAGGATAAATTGCAACAGGCTTTAAAATACAATCTGAAGATCCTCCTGGTGCTTGCTGTGTAGAACTACCGTCAAAAGCCCAAAGAGGACATTCTTCAAGTTTTCCATTAAAATCTGATACAACTTTAGTTTTACCTCTAAGGCTTTGTGTTGGCTTGTATCCGTCCAACCATAAATACTCTAATTTTGCTTTGTTCATTTTAATATAAAGTTTAAAAATTTAAAATTACTTTTTAATGATAAATAATGTATACACAAAACTGATTAATAGTAACTTTTTATTAACATCATAATTTAAGTATATAAAAAATCAGTTTTTAACAATTTTTAACTAAAAAATTAGCTATTTAATATTTCAGGGCTTCATATTTATTGTTTTTTAAATTATTTATATTATCAATATAATTTATCTTTGTACAAGATTAATTGCTTTTGATTTCATCTAATAAATATGCAGATAGAGGAGTGTCTTTTGACAAAAAAGATGTTCACGACGCTATAAAAAATATTGATAAGGGATTATATCCAAAATCTTTCTGTAAAATCATTCCTGATATAATTTCAAATGATGATGATTATTGTCTTGTTATGCATGCTGATGGAGCTGGCACAAAATCATCTTTAGCTTATGCATACTGGAAAGAAACAGGTGATATGTCTGTTTGGAAAGGTATTAGTCAGGATTCTTTAATAATGAATATTGATGACTTAATATGTGTTGGAGCAACTAAGAATATTATAGTTTCCTCTACCATTGGTAGAAATAAAAAACTAATACCAGGTAATGTTATTAAAAGTATAATTGAAGGTACTGAAGATGTAATTTCAAATTTAAATAAGTTTGGAATGAATATTACATCATCTGGTGGTGAGACTGCTGATGTTGGAGACCTTGTTAGAACAATAATTGTTGATTCAACAATCTTTTGCAGGATGAAAAGAAGCGATGTAATTAACAATCAAAATATATCATCTGGAAATGTTATTATAGGTCTATCATCTTATGGAAAAGCATCATATGAAGATGAATATAATAGCGGCATAGGTAGTAATGGTCTGACATCAGCAAGACATGATGTTTTTAATAAAAATATTAAAGAATTATATCCAGAAACATTTGATAATTCTCTTTCTGATGATTTAGTTTATACGGGATCAAAAAACATTAAAGATAAAGTTGAAAATTCTCCTCTCAACGCTGGTAAACTTGTCTTATCACCAACTAGGACTTATGCTCCAATTTTAAATGAAGTTTTTAACAATATTGGTAGAAATAATATAAATGGAATTATTCATTGTAGTGGAGGAGCGCAAACTAAAATTTTACATTTTATAAATAATTTACATATTATAAAAGATAATTTATTTGATATTCCTCCTGTTTTTGAACTTATTCAAGCTGAATCTTCAACAGAATGGAGAGAAATGTATCAAGTTTTCAATATGGGACATAGAATGGAGTTATATGTTGATGAAAAGTTCGCAGATGAAATTATAAAAACTTCTAAATCGTTTGATGTTGATGCCAAAATTATTGGAAGAGTTCAATCTTCAAATGAAAAAAAACTTACTATATCATCAAAGTATGGAACCTTTGAATATTAATGTTTTATGATAGATAAATTAAATATTATTCAACAACGATTTAATGAACTATCAGATCTTATTATTCAACCTGATATCATATCTGATCAAAAAAAATATGTCCAGATATCAAGAGAATATAAAGACTTAAAGGAAATAGTTGATAAAAAAAATGAATACGAAGTATTGATTTCTAACATTGAAGAAGCTCAAGATATCTTGAAAAATGAAAGTGATAAAGAAATGATTGAGCTCGCCAACTCTGAACTAAACACTAATAAAGAAAAACTTAATTTTTTAGAAGAAGAATTAAAATTAATGTTAATTCCAAAAGATCCCGATGACTCAAAAAATGTTGTTATGGAGCTTAGAGCTGGAACTGGTGGTGATGAGGCAAGTATTTTTGCTGGTGATTTATTTAGAATGTATTCTAAATATTCAGAAAAAAGAGGATGGAAAGTTAATCTGGTGGATTTAAATGAAGGAACAGCTGGTGGTTTTAAAGAAATAATCTTTGAAATAAATGGTGAAAACGTATATGGGACGTTAAAGTATGAGTCTGGTGTTCATAGAGTTCAAAGAGTTCCTCAAACTGAAACTCAAGGAAGAGTACATACATCGGCCGCCACTGTAATGGTTTTACCTGAAGCTGAAGAGTTTGATGTTGAATTAAATATGCAAGAAGTTAGAATTGAAAGAACAACTTCAACAGGTCCAGGAGGTCAATCAGTTAATACAACCTATTCTGCTATAAAGCTACATCATGAACCAACTGGAATCATAGTTAGTTGTCAAGATCAAAAGTCACAACACAAGAATCTTGAAAAAGCACTTAAAGTTTTAAGAACAAGATTATATGAACTAGAATTAAATAAAAAACTTCAAGAAGATTCTGAAAAAAGAAGTCTGATGGTCTCTTCAGGTGATCGCTCAGCAAAAATTAGAACTTATAATTATCCACAGGGTAGAGTAACTGATCATAGAATTAATTTAACTTTATACGACCTTCAAAATATTATAAATGGAGATATTGAAAAATTAATTGAAGAACTGAAAATTGCGCAGAATACTGAATTGATGAAGAAAGAAAATGAAACTTTTTAAAAATGAGAATATCTGAGTTAAGCAATAATATTAGAGAGAAAAAAACATATTTATGTCTTGGATTAGACACAGATATTGAAAAAATCCCAGAATTTCTTCTAAATTTTGAAGATCCTGTTTTTGAATTTAATAAATCTCTTATTGATAGACTACATTCAAAAATTATTGCTATAAAAATTAATACTGCATTTTATGAAGCTAGGGGAGTGGAGGGCTGGATTTCACTAGAAAAAACAATTAAATACATTAATGATAAGTATCCTAAACTTTTTACAATTGCTGATGCTAAAAGAGCAGATATTGGTAATACATCAAATATGTATGCAAAAGCTTTTTTTGAGAAAATGAATTTTGATTCTGTAACTGTTTCTCCATACATGGGTGAAGATTCTGTTTCTGAATTTTTAAAATATGATGATAAATACGTTATTATTTTAGCTTTAACATCAAACAAAGGTGCTAAAGATTTTCAAATACCAAACAATAATTACTTAGACGTTATATCTAAATCAAAATCATGGAATCATTCTGAAAAGATCATGTATGTGATTGGAGCAACCAAAACAGAATACTTTAAAAAAATTAGAAAGATAATTCCTGAAAGTTTTTTGCTTATCCCTGGAGTTGGATCTCAGGGTGGTGATATAAATGATGTCATAAAATCATCAACATCTACTTCAAACAATATTATTATCAATATTTCAAGAGCAATTATTTATGCATCATCTAACGAAGATTATTTAGATAAAGCAGAGGATGTAGTAGATAATTATAATAATCTAACTAATTCATAAAAAAAGGGCTACCATTTACGGTAACCCTTTGCATTTAGAAAATTTTTATTAAACAACTAACTTTATATTATGGAAAATTTTCTAAAATATATTTTATTTATCTGATACTAAAGTCTCCATAAGCACTAGTACCATGTTCAGCAATATCTAAACCTTCAACTTCTTCCTTCTCATCAACTCTTAATCCAGCTATTGCTTTTACAAATAGAGTAATTATTGTTGCGCCTATTACACAAAATAAACCTGTAATTCCTATACAAGCTAGCTGAACCATAAATTGATCAAATCCTGCTAATTCACCAAAAATTCCAACTGCTAAGGTTCCCCAAATTCCACAGAATAAGTGAACAGGAATTGCTCCTACAGGATCATCAAGCTTACATTTGTCTAAAAGCGCTACTGAGAGAACTACGATTACACCAGCAATTAATCCTATAAGGATTGCTGAGCCAGGTAACATCTGATCAGCTCCTGCTGTAATACCAACTAAACCTCCTAAAACTCCATTCATAAACATTGTTAAATCAAGATTTTTATAAAGTAACCCTGAAAATAGTGCAGCACCAATTCCACCAGCCGCTGCTGCTAAACAAGTTGTTACTAGAGTTAATGATGTTAGTGCAGGATCAGCGGATAATACTGATCCACCATTGAATCCAAACCATCCTAACCAAAGAATTAATACTCCAGCAGCTGATAATGGTATGTTAGATCCTGGTATAGCAACTGGATTACCATCTTTATCAAACTTACCTTTTCTAGCTCCTAAAAAATAAATAACAACTAGTGCTCCCCATCCACCTACTGAATGAACAAGTGTAGACCCCGCAAAATCATAAAAACCGTAATCTTCTGTGAACGTGCTAAATTCTCCACCACCCCATTGCCATGATCCAACAATTGGATAAATAATAGCTACATATAAAAATGCTATCAACATGAATGATGATATTTTAATTCTTTCAGCGACTGCTCCTGAAATGATAGTTGCTGCAGTTGCTGCAAACATTCCCTGAAATAAGAAATCAGTCCAATAAGTATATCCTCCATCAGCATAAGCTAATTGATCGTAATCAGCTCCTGGATCTAATCCAGGACCGGCAAATCCAAGCCAACCATCAATTAAACCAAATTCACCTGGATACATTAAGTTGAACCCAAATGCGCAGTATACAATTAATCCCATTGTTATTACAAAGAAATTTTTGAATAAAATATTTATCGTGTTTTTTTTGTCTTGTTAGACCTACTTCTAAGAACGAGAAACCTAAATGCATAAAGAAAACTAATGCAGTACAGATCATCATCCAAACATTATTTGTTGTTAATAATTCCATTTATTTTAATTTAAAGATTGATTTCCTTTTTCACCAGTTCTAATTCTGTAAGCTTCTTTAATATCACTAATAAATATTTTTCCGTCACCTACGTTATCAGTTGAAGCAGATTTTAAAATTGCTTCAACAGTTCTATCTAAAAATGAATCAGATACTATAATTGATAAATATCTTCTTTGAATATCAGAGGTGCTGTAAGTTATTCCTCTGTAAACTTTTCCAACTTTTTCATTTCCTACACCAGTTACATCCCAGTAACTGAAGAAATTTACTTCTACATCGTGAAGAGCTTCTTTTACTTCACGAAATTTAGATTTTCTTATAATTGCTTCTACTTTTTTCATATAAAGAATTTATTGTTTAATTGACAAATTTAATTTTTACTGATTTTCATAAGACTAAATAAATTAACTAACTACTGTTTATTGTCAATAACTAATTTTTGATGTATTTATTTTTTGAATTTGATAATTTATGTATGTCTATTTTTAGAAATTATAAATTTTTGAAAATAAAAAAGGCTGCATAATGCAGCCTTTTTATAAAATTTAATTAATGTTTATGGATTAATTCCAAAAACTTTTTCACCATGCTCATTAATGTCTAGTCCACCTTTTTCTACTTCTTCACTTACTCTTAATCCGATAGTCTTTTTAAGAACAAATAAAACTAAGAATGACATACCAGCAGCCCACGCACAATAAGCTAATGCACCTAAAGCTTGAGTTCCTAGTTGACCAGCATCACCACCGTTAAATATTCCAATTCCGGTTGAAGCATCCATTGGATCAGCAACGCCCCAAAGTCCAATTACAATTGTTCCCCAGATTCCTGCAGCACCATGAGCTGAAAAGGCTCCAATAGCATCATCAATTTTAAGTTTTTTCTCTATAAACTCAATTGAAGCGACTACAAGCACACCTCCAATTAATCCAGCTAATAATCCTCCACCAAATGTCATATTTCCACATCCAGCAGTTATTGAAACTAAACCTGCTATACATCCATTTAATGTTTGTGATAAACTAGGTTTACCAAACCAAATCCATGATGTGATTAAAGCTCCTAATCCACCTGCAGCTGCAGCAATTTGTGTAACCATCACAACAGCAGAAGCGTAAATTGAATCATCACCTCCCCATGCTAATTGTGAACCACCATTAAATCCGAACCATCCTAACCAAAGAATAAATACACCGAGTGTTGCTAAAAGCAAATTACTTCCAGGTATGGGATTAACTGAACCGTCTTTTCCAAATTTTCCTATTCTAGGTCCGACCATACAAGCAGCAACTAAAGCAGCTACACCTCCTACGGCATGAACAATTGAAGATCCAGCAAAGTCAATAAAACCTCTGTCTGCTAACCATGCTCCATCACCATACCATTGCCATCCACCTGAGATAGGGTAAATTATTGCAGTCATGAAAACTGTAAAAATTATGTATGTTGAATACTTAGTTCTTCCAGCAACTGCACCGGAAACAATAGTAGCTGCAGTGGCTGCAAATACTAGTTGAAAAAACACGTCATGAGCTCCAGCTCCAGGATTAAACCAGATGTCAGAACCGAGAGAAATAAATCCTCCAGTCTTCGCTCCATACATAAGTCCATATCCAATTGCCCAAAAAGTAATTGTAGCAACAGATATA
>NZOB01000080.1 GCA_002693085.1 Flavobacteriaceae bacterium
ATTTTAACATACAGATGGATAGATGTCATTGATGATTTTACAATGCCTTTAGAAATTGAAGTTTTAGGTGAAAATATTTGGATCTATCCTACAACCAAGAAAAAATCAATAGAAATTAATTCTGATAGGATTAAAATTGACAGAGATTATTATGTAAAATCTGTAAAAATTTAATTTATTTTTTTTAAAAAATTAATTAAAGAAGGATAATTGTTATCAATAGAATTAATAAACTCATTATTCTTAAAATTTGTTTCTACATCAAAATAGTCTTGTTTTATATTGAGTATCTGATTGATGGAATCTATGAATTTAATTGGATGAGCTGTTTCAAAAAATACTCCAGTTTGATTTTTACCTAAATTTCTTTTTAATCCTACTAGACCAACAGCTCCATGAGGGTCTAAAATATATTTTGATTTTTCAAATGTGTATTTTATCTCTTCTTTAGTTTCAATTTCATTAACTTTTTCACCTATTAAATTATTTGATAATTTTTTAAAATTATTTTCAAATATTTTCTCAATTCTAGGAAAATTATTTGGTATTGAAACATCCATAGCGTTAGAAATTGTTCTTTGAGTTTCATTTGGTGAAAAAACACCTGAACTTAAATATCTTGGTATTGTATCATTAATGTTTGTTGAGCTTATTATTTTATCAAAATTTAAACCCATTTTTTGAGCCATAAATCCCGCACATATATTTCCAAAATTTCCACTAGGTACTGAAATAGATATTTTACTTTTTACGCCGTTTTTTTTAAGTTCCTTGTAAAGAATAAAATAATAAATTATTTGTGGCAACCATCTTCCAACATTAATTGAATTAGCAGAAGAGATATTTATATTTTTCCTTAAATCTTTGTCATTAAAAGCTTTTTTAACTAGTGTTTGACAATCATCAAAACTTCCATCAATTTCAACTGCATGTATATTATCCCCTTTAGTAGATATTTGTTTTTGTTGAAAAGAACTGATTTTCCCTTTTGGAAAAAGGACTATAACATTGATGTTCTTTTTTTTATGAAAACTTTCAGCAACTGCGGCACCTGTATCACCAGATGTTGCTACCAAAATATTTAAAATATTATTTTCTGTAAAATATTCTAGAGAGTTTGCTAGAAAACTTGCTCCAACATCTTTAAATGCTAGGGTAGGACCATGAAAAAGTTCAAATGAAAAGATATTTGAATCAATATTTTTAAGAGGAAAATCAAAATTTATAGTGTTATTAATTATGCTCTTTAATTTTCTTTCTGGAATCTCGTCATTAACAAAATCCTTCATAACCAAAAAACCAATTTCTTTATTCGATAAACTTGTTATATTAAAAATTATATCTTTTAAAGCATTGATTTTTTTAGGAAAATATAGACTTCCATCCGGTGATAAGCCATTAAATATTGATTCTTTAAATGAATCATTAATATTTGAATTAATTAAACTAGTAAACATCTTTAAATGATTTTTATTCCTTCATCATTTACTGCTGAAACATAACTTTTGAAATCCAAATTCTTTTTATTTAAATAATCTTCAAGCTTTCTTTTTACTTTATTAGCATTTTCAGGACCTTTAGATAAAGAAAACATTGAAGGTCCTGAACCTGAAATTCCAAAACCAATTGAGCCATTTTCAAGTGCAATCTGTTTAAGATTATTGAATTCAGGTATTAATTCAGACCTATAAGGCTCAGCAATTATATCTTTAATTGACCTACTAATCAATTCATAATCTTCTGTATAAAGGGCACTAATTAATGCTCCGAGGTTAGATGCCTGCTCAGTTAATTTAGAGATTTCAATCTTTCTTCCTATAATAGCCCTAGAATCTGATGTTTTTATCTCAATTTGAGGATGAATTATAGTAACAAATAATTCAATTGGAGTATTAAGTTTAACTATGTCAAGAGTAGTATTATCTCTGACAAGAGTTATTCCACCAAGTAGTACAGCTGATATATTATCTGCATGATAAGATTGAGTACAGGCAAACTCGCCTTCAGAGGCAAATTTTATCAATTCCATTTTGGAGAATGGTTCCCCCAAAAGTTTATTTATAGCAAACACACTTCCTGCTGAGCTTGCAGCACTACTTCCTATACCACTTCCTGGCTTGATTTTCTTGTTTATTGAAATATTAAAGCCAAAATCTAATTTCTTGTAAGATTTTAAAAGTGCATTAGCAGAGACGGTTGCAGCATTCTTTTTTATATCACTTGTTACTTTATAGCCATCGCAAAAGTCAAGTTTTAATACTGGTTCATTTATAATAGAAACTGTCATTTCATCCCCAACATTATCCAAACATAAACCAAGAATATCAAAACCACATGATAAATTGGCTACACTTCCAGGACAATAAACTTTTATACTTTTCATCTATTAGCAATTCTAATTATATCTGCAAATATACCAGCAGCTGTTACTTCAGCTCCAGCTCCAGCTCCCTTAACTATTAAGGGTTGTTTGCTATATCGTGATGTATAAAATAAAACGATATTGTCACTGCCTTCTAGGTTGTAAAAGGGATGGTTTTTACCAACACTCTTTAGTGAAACTTTAGCTTTATTATTACTTAGCTCGGCTACGTATTTTAGCTTTTCTCCTTTATTTTCAGATTCTGACAGAAGATCATTAAAGTGAGATTTATTTTTTATTAGTTTTTTCTTGAAATCACTATAGTTTTCAGTTTTAAGACATTCATCTGGGATAAAACTCATATTTATAATATCATCAAGCTCAATTTTCATCCCACTTTCTCTAGCTAGAATTAAAATTTTTCTAGCGACATCTACACCACTTAAGTCGATTTTTGGATCTGGTTCAGTAAAACCTAAATTTTTAGCATCATCAACTATTTNATGAAAGGTATCTGNAGATTTAAAATTATTGAATATATAATTTAAACTNCCTGANAATACAGCTTGTATCGATGAAATTTTATCTCCAGAAGCAACTAANTTATTTAATGTNTCAATAATTGGAAGACTCGCCCCAACATTTGTTTCAAAAAGAAATGGAGCATTATAATTTTTTGAAAGAAATTTCAAATTTTTATAGTTATCATAGTCATCTGCNCATGCAATTTTATTACACGTTACAACAGCAATACTTTTTTTAAGGTATTTTGAATAAAATCTTGAAATTTCATGAGATGCAGTGTTATCAACAAAAATACTATTTCTCAGGTTNATTTTTTTTGTTCTTCTTAGAAAATCTTGTGGATTTGCTATTGTNCCTTNATTTAATAAATTTTTCCAATTTTTTAAATTTATCCCTTTGGAATTAAATAACATTTTTCTAGANTTAGAAATTGCTATTACATTAATTTTAATATTTAAATTACTCTTTAAATATTCTTCTTGTGAGTTTAGTTGGTTTAATAATTCACTTCCAACATTTCCAACACCAGTTATGAAAAGATTAACTTCTTTAACATTTTTTTCAAAAAACTTTTCGTGTAAAGTATTTAATGCTTTCTTAATATTTTTTCTATCNATAACTGCACTAATATTTCTTTCTGAAGCTCCTTGAGAAATAGCNTTAACATTAATNTTGTTGTTTCCTAAAGAACTAAACATTTTTCCGCTNATTCCCTGATGGTTTTTCATTTTATCGCCAACAAGTGCGATTATACATAAATCTTTTTCAACTAANACAGGTTTNAGTGTCTTGTTGTNAATTTCATTTTCAAATTCNTCAGAAATTATATTTTNAGCAAATTCTGCATCTGATGAATTAATTCCAATNCATATTGAATGTTCTGAAGATGCTTGNGTTATCATAACAATATTAACTCCTTCATTTGANAAACACTCAAACAGNCTTTTGGAATAACCAGGAGTNCCGACCATTCCACCTCCTTCNACAGTAAGTAAACAAATATTATCTACATGAGATATTCCTTTTATTGCAGAAAACTTATTCTTTGACTTGATACCTATAAAAGATCCATTTTCTTTNGGTTTAAATGTGTTTTTGATATTGATTGGAATATTTTTTTCAATNAAGGGTTGTATTGTTGGAGGATAAATAACCTTTGCTCCAAAATAAGAAAGCTCCATGGCNTCCTCATATGANAGCTCTGATATTGGAATTGCTTGTTTAACTATTTTAGGATTAGCTGTAAACATACCGCTAACATCTGTCCAAATATCTAANTTATTAGCATCTAAAATATTTGCTATTATACTTGCAGTGAAATCAGATCCTCCTCTTCCCAGTGTAATAGTTTTATTATCATGACTTGAAGCAATAAAACCTGGCATAACATGGAACTCAAATTCTTTTTTATTTAAACTATTAACTAGATTTTTTTTAGTTCTTTCAAAATCTATGATTATACTATTACCCTTAGACTTTTTTGTATAAATAATATTTCTTGAGTCAATATAATCGCTGTTTAATTTTTTGAATTTTGAAAATTCATAAAAAATATAAGATGATAATAATTCTCCAAATGTTGAAATCCTATCTGATATAGACTTACTTAATTCACCAACACCATAAATTCCATCAAGAATATTTTCAAGCTCTAAAAATTTTTTTTGAACTTCTGTTAAGATTTTTACTTGATAATTTATATCAACTAAGTCTCTAATTATATTGTAATGATACGACTCAATTTCTTGAAATAACTCTTTGTATTTGGTTTTTTTATTTGATGCAAGTTGTCCGCATGAAATTATATTATTTGTTGTTTTACCAAAAGCAGATAATATAATAATTGTTTCTTTTTTATAGCTTTCAACAATTCTTAAAACCTTTAAAATATTTTTACTGGATGATAATGATGATCCTCCAAACTTTATAACCTTCAAAACTTTTTGGTTTGTTTAAGCCGACAAAGGTATTCTTTTCTTGAGAAAAAAAATATATTTTTAAGTAGAAACTGAAAAATCAAGCTTGTCGTTATCTTTTTTATGACTTATAACGATATTGTCATTCTTTTTTATCTTGTTTTTCACTATCATTTTAGCAATCTCATCTTCAATAAATTTCTGAATTGCTCTTTTGACTGGTCTTGCACCGTATTCTTTGTTATAACCTTTTTTAGCAAGAAATGAGATTGCTTTTGAATCAATTTGTATTTTATACTCAATTTCAGATAATCTATTAATAAATTTTTTGATTTCAATTTTTACAATTTTCTCTATTTCATTTTTATCTAATTCATTAAATACAACAATTTCATCAATTCTATTTAGAAACTCAGGTGAAAACTTTTTACCAAGACTTTTTTTCAAAACTTCAGTTGAAAGCTTGTTTTTTTCTTTTTTTCTGTAATCCGTATCAAATCCAACTCCAGTACCAAAATCTTTTAATTTTCTAGTCCCTATGTTTGATGTCATGATTATAACCGTATTTTTAAAATCAACTTTTCTNCCAACACTATCCGTTAAATATCCATCATCTAAAACTTGTAACATCATATTAAATACATCAGGATGCGCTTTTTCAACTTCATCTAATAAAACAATTGAGTAAGGTTTTCTTCTAACTTTTTCACTTAATTGACCNCCTTCTTCATAGCCAACATATCCTGGAGGAGCACCAATTAANCTGCTAACAGAAAATTTTTCCATATACTCACTCATATCAAGTCTTATTAAAGAATCCTTGCTGTTAAATAATTCTTCTCCTAAACTTTTTGCAAGCTGTGTTTTTCCAACACCTGTCTGACCTAGGAAGATGAATGACCCAATTGGTTTGTTTGGATCTTTTAGACCGGTCTGGTTTCTTTGAATAGCATTAACAACAACATCAATTGCATCATTTTGTCCAATAATNCTTTCTTTTAGTTTACTTTCTAAATCAAACTGTATATTTTTTTCATTCGTTGTGTTATCAATCTTTTTTAATGGTATTCCAGAGATTAAGGATACTACTTCGGTAATATTAACATCAGTTACTATTTCTCTCTTTTTCTTTAATTCACTTTCCCATTGTTCTTGTTGAGTAAGTAATTCTTTTTCCAACTTCTTTTCGTCATCTCTTAGCTTGGCAGCTTCCTCATATTTTTGATTTTTTACAACAGAATTTTTCTTTTCTCTTACATTTTCAAGTTTATTCTCTAATTCAATTATTTCTTTAGGTACATCCATATTTGTAATATGAATTCTTGAACCTGCTTCATCCATGGCATCGATAGCTTTATCAGGNAGATTTCTATCATTAATNTATCTGTCAGTTAATTTAACACAGGCTTCAATTGCTTCATCAGTATATTTTACATTATGATGATCTTCATACTTATCTTTAATATTTTGTAATATTTCAATTGTTTCACCAATTGAGGTTGGTTCAACCATTATTTTTTGGAATCTTCTTTCTAAAGCACCATCTTTTTCAATATATTTTCTGTATTCATCAACAGTGGTGGCTCCAATACATTGGATTTCACCTCTTGCAAGAGCAGGTTTAAACATGTTTGAAGCATCTAAACTTCCCATTGCACCACCAGCTCCAACAATAGTATGTATTTCATCAATAAAAAGAATTATATCTCTGTTTTTTTCAAGTTCATTCATTACAGCTTTCATTCTCTCCTCAAATTGACCTCTATATTTTGTTCCAGCTACAACACTTGCTAAATCAAGCGAAATAACTCTTTTATTGTAAAGTAATCTAGATACTTTTCTTTCAATAATTCTTAATGCTAAGCCTTCAGCAATTGCAGATTTACCAACTCCTGGTTCACCAATTAGAAGAGGGTTGTTTTTCTTTCTTCTACTAAGAATTTGAGAAACTCTTTCAATTTCTTTATTTCTTCCAATAATAGGATCAAGTTTTCCCTCAGAAGCAAATGCTGTTAAGTCCCTTCCAAAATTATCAAGGACAGGAGTTTTAGACTTTTTAGACTTTGATGATCCAGATTTAACTGTAAAAGGATTTTGTTCGATTGATTCATCTTCTTTTTCTTCTTCTTCATCATATGTGCTTGATGCTGAAATATCTTCAAAATCATCATTAGTTTCAGAAATTAACTCTTTAAATTGATCTTTTACAACTTCATAATTAAGATTGAGTTTTTCAAGAAGTTTTGTAGTTGGATCATTTTCATTCCTAAGGATACACAAAAGAAGATGAGCCGTATTTATAGAATTACCTTGAAATAATTTAGCTTCAAGAAATGTTGTTTTAAGGGCTCTTTCAGCTTGTCTTGTTAGATGAAGATTTTTTCTTAGGTTCTCTTCGTAATTCATTATAGGATTAGGTGGACTAAGTATTTCAATTTTTTTTCTCAAAAAATCTAAATCAATATCTAAAGCACTTAAAATTTTAATTGCTTTTCCGCCTCCATCTCTTAAAATACCAAGCAATAAATGCTCAGTCCCTATAAAATCATGTCCAAGTCTAATTGCCTCTTCTTTACTGTAGGTAATTACATCTTTAACTCTTGAAGAAAAATTATCATCCATTTTATAAAATTATAAATAAATAATATTAATAAATAATCAATTTTAAATTATTGTGAAAATATTGTAAATAATGTTAATAAGTTTATGAAATTCCTTTCTGTTAAAGCTTAAGTTTTTTTGTCTTATAATTATATTTGAGAATTAAACNAAAAAGTATGTCAGACGGAGAAAAATTAATCCCAATNAACATTGAAGAAGCGATGAAATCTGCCTACATTGATTATTCAATGTCGGTCATTGTATCAAGAGCATTACCTGATGTAAGAGACGGTCTAAAGCCAGTTCATAGAANAGTTCTTTTTGGAATGAGTGAACTTGGTTTAAGATCTAATAGTAAGTATAAAAAATCAGCTTTTATTGTAGGAGAAGTACTAGGTAAATATCATCCTCATGGTGATAGTTCAGTGTATGATACTATGGTAAGAATGGCTCAAGAGTGGAGTTTAAGATATATGCTTGTTGATGGTCAAGGTAATTTTGGATCAATTGATGGTGATAGTCCCGCGGCGATGAGGTATACAGAAGCAAGNCTGAAAAANATTTCTGAGGAAATGGTCGAAGATCTTGATAAAGATACAGTTGACTTTCAATTAAATTATGATGACTCAATTAATGAACCTACTGTATTGCCTACAAAAATTCCGAGTNTATTAGTTAATGGTGCTTCTGGAATTGCTGTTGGTATGGCAACCAATATGCCTCCTCACAACCTTTCAGAAGTTATTGATGGAACAGTTGCATATATTGATAACAATGATATTGAAATTGATGAACTTATAAAATTTATAAAAGCTCCTGATTTTCCTACNGGTGGTGTAATCTACGGATATGAAGGCGTTAAAGAAGCTTTTCAAACNGGTAGAGGAAGAGTAGTTATGAGAGGAAAAGCAACATTCGAAGAAGTAAATGGCAGAGAATGTATTATAGTTACTGAAATTCCATATCAGGTGAATAAAGCTGATATGATTCAAAAAACTGCTCAACTAGTTAATGATAAAAAAATTGAAGGAATTTCTAATATTAGAGATGAGTCTGACAGAAAAGGAATGAGAATAGTATACATTCTCAAAAGAGATGCTATTCCTAATATTGTTTTGAACAAACTTTATAAATATACTCAGTTACAATCTTCATTTAGTGTAAATAATATCGCTCTTGTTAATGGAAGACCTATGCTTTTAAATCTTAAAGAGATGATTAAGTATTTTGTTGACCATAGACATGATGTTGTTGTCAGAAGAACTAAATATGACCTAAGAAAAGCTGAAGAAAGAGCCCATATTTTAGATGGATTAATTATTGCCTCTGATAATATTGACAAGGTTATTGAAATAATTAAATCATCATCNAATGCTGATAATGCAAGAGAAAATCTNATTAAGGAGTTTTCACTTTCTGAGGTTCAAGCCAAAGCTATTGTTGAAATNAGGTTAAGACAATTAACAGGNCTAGAACAAGATAAATTAAGAAATGAGCATGCAGAATTATTAGANCTTATNAAAGATTTGAAAGATATTCTTGATAATAAAGAGAGAAGAATGTCTATTATAAAAGAAGAACTCATTGAAATCAAAGAAAAACACGGTGACGAAAGAAGATCAGTTATTGAGTTCGCCGGTGGAGAGTTAAGTATTGAAGATATGATTCCTGACGAGAAAGTTGTTATTACAATCTCTCACGCTGGATACATTAAGAGAACTCCTCTAGCCGAGTATAAAACTCAAAACAGAGGTGGTGTTGGACAAAAAGGATCTACTACTAGAAGTGAAGACTTTTTAGAATACTTATTTGTTGGAACTAATCATCAGTATATGCTGTTTTTTACTCAAAAAGGTAAGTGTTTTTGGATGAGAGTTTACGAAATTCCTGAAGGAAGTAAATTATCAAAAGGAAGAGCAATTCAAAATTTAATAAATATTGAGCCTGATGATAAAGTAAAAGCTTTTATATGTACTCAAGATTTAAAAGATGATTCATATATCAATAGTCACTATGTTATTATGTGTACTAAGAAAGGTCAAGTCAAAAAGACTTCATTAGAACAATATTCTAGACCTAGGTCAAATGGTATAAATGCTATAACTATTAAAGACGACGATGAATTATTGGAAGCAAAGCTAACTACTGGAAATTCTCAAGTTTTAATCGCTGTGAAATCTGGTAAATGTATAAGATTTGAAGAAGGAAAAACAAGGCCAATGGGGAGAAATGCATCTGGTGTTCGAGGAATAAGGCTTAAAGATTCATCTGATGAAGTAATAGGAATGATTTCTGTAAATGATATGGATAGTGATATTTTGGTTGTTTCAGAAAATGGTTATGGTAAAAGATCTAGTCTGGAAGATTATAGAATTACTAATAGAGGAGGTAAAGGTGTTAAAACGATATCTATTACTGATAAAACTGGAAATTTAGTTTCTATAAAGAATGTTTCTGATGGTGATGATTTAATGATAATCAATAAGTCTGGAATTGCTATCAGAATGGAAGTTTCAGATTTAAGAGTTATGGGTCGAGCAACTCAAGGAGTTAAACTCATTAATATTAAAGACAATGATTCAATTGCTGCTGTCGCAAAAGTTGTTTTAGAAGAAGATGAAGTACAGGATATTGACAATATTGAAGTCATTGAAGAAGAATAAATAATTTAATGTATTTTTAAAACATGAAAAAACTAGCTTTATTAATTTCTATATTTCTTGTATCAAATCTTCAATCTCAAAAGAAAGAATTGAGACAAGTTGACAAATTGATTACTCAATCATTTTTTGAAGAGGCAAATAGTGAATTAAACAACATTGAGTCTTTAGTTTTAAGTTCTGAAGATAAAAACAAGGCTCTTTTTTATTTTTATAAATCAAGAGTTTCAAACGAACTAGAAAATTTTGAAGATGCTATAAATTCCTATAAAAATTTAATGTCTATTAATCCCTCAGAATACTCTAGTAAAATTGAGGCTGAAATAGATTTTTTAAAAGATCAAATAGAAACTTCAATAGTTAATTCTGCTGTAGCTGATAATCAAAATGAGAACTACTCTGATGCCTCTGTCAAATTGTTTATGGCCTACAACCTTAATAAAGACAAAAACAAAGATTATTTGTATTATGCTGCTGGAAGTGCAGTAAATTCTAGAGATTATGAAAAAGCTCTTGAACATTATCTGGAGTTAAAGAATATGAACTATACTGGAATTATTAATGAATATTTTGTTACTAATAATGAGACTGGTATTGAAGAAAAGGTATCAGAAAGTGAATATAATTTACTTGAGAAATCAAAAGATTATTCAAATCCAAGAATAGGTAAGACTGAATCTAGATACCCTGAAATTGTAAAAAATATTGCTCTTATATATGTTCAGCAAGGTAAAAACGAAGTTGCTATTCAAGCTATAACTGAAGCAAGAAATATTCAACATGACGATACAAGTTTAATTTTAAATGAAGCTGATTTATATATAAGAATGAGTAATAATTCTGATAATGAAGAAGAGAGAGTTATGTATAGAGCCAAATTCAAAGATTTAATGGAACTTGCAATAACTAAAGATCCTGAGAATGGTATACTTTATTACAATCTTGGTGTTATTTCCACTGAACAAGGTGAATCTGATGCTGCAATAGAATATTATGAAAAAGCAATAAATTTTAAACCAGATTATGTTGATGCATATTTAAATTTGGTTTCAGTTATTCTTGATGGTGAACAAGCTGTAGTTGATGAAATGAATAGTCTCGGTACATCAAAAAAGGATAATATTAGATATGATGA
>NZOB01000081.1 GCA_002693085.1 Flavobacteriaceae bacterium
TTATGCCTACAAAAAAAACTGAGGAGGAAAAAGTTGAAAAATCTGCAAAAAAGTCAACAAAAAAAACAACTTCTTCAAAAAAGTCAACAACAAAAAAAACTACTGAAAAAAAAGTAGCTAAAAAACCTGCAGCAAAGAAAGTTGCTGTTAAAAAAACAACTAAAAAAACTGCAGAAGATAAAGTCACTGAAAAAAAGACATTAAAAAAAGAATTAGTTGAAGAAATTACAAATGAATCCCCTAAATCAACCTCTAAAAAATCCAAGAAAACTGATGATTTTGATTGGAATGAATTTGAAGAAGGAATTCAAACTATTGATGCTAAACAGATTGAGGAATTTGATAAACTTATTGATGATAATTTTGTTGATACTTACAATGATAATGTAATTGTTGGTGAAGTCGTTAATATAACAGAAAGAGAAGCCATTATAGATATTAATGCAAAATCTGAAGGTGTTATTTCTTTAAATGAGTTTAGATACAATCCTGATTTAAAAATCGGTGATAAGGTTGAAGTAATAGTTGATATTCAAGAAGATAAAACCGGTCAACTAGTCTTATCTCACAGAAAAGCTAGAACTATTAAAGCTTGGGAAAGAGTTATAGACGCTCACCAAAAGGAAACTGTTGTCACAGGTTTTGTAAAGTGTAGAACTAAAGGTGGAATGATAGTAGATGTTTTTGGTCTTGAAGCATTTTTACCTGGATCTCAAATTGATGTTAAGCCAATTAGAGATTATGATCAGTTTGTAAACAAAAACATGGAATTCAGAATTGTTAAAATCAATCATGAATTTAAGAATGTTGTTGTATCACATAAAGCTTTAATTGAAGCAGATATTGAAGAGCAGAAGAAAGAAATAATCTCTCAGCTAGAAAAGGGACAAGTTCTTGAAGGTATTGTAAAAAATATTACAACTTATGGTGTATTTGTAGATTTAGGTGGTGTTGATGGATTAATTCATATTACTGATTTATCATGGAATAGAATAAATCATCCAAGTGAAATACTTGAGTTAGACCAAAAACTAAATGTTGTTATTTTAGACTTTGATGATGATAAATCGAGAATTCAACTTGGTGTTAAACAATTGAGTAAGCATCCGTGGGAAAACCTTGACCCTGAATTAAAGGAAGGTGATAAAATAAAAGGAAAAGTTTCAGTAATTGCTGATTATGGTGCCTTTATCGAGGTTGTAGATGGCGTTGAAGGATTAGTTCATGTTTCTGAAATGTCATGGTCAACTCACCTTAGATCGGCTCAAGATTTCGTTAATGTTGGCGATGAAGTTGAAGCTTTAATTTTAACATTAGATAGAGAAGATAGAAANATGTCACTTGGAATAAANCAATTAACTAATGATCCATGGACTGATATCACNTCTAAGTATCCTGTAAAATCTAAACATAAAGGTAAGATTAGAAATTTCACAAACTTTGGGGTTTTTGTTGAGCTGGAAGAGGGNATAGATGGTTTAGTTTACATATCTGATTTATCATGGACTAAGAAAATTAAACATCCATCTGAGCTTTTTGCAATTTCTGATGAAATTGATGTAGTTGTTTTAGAACTAGACGTTAATGAAAGAAAGTTAAGTTTAGGTCACAAACAAACTACTGATAATCCATGGGATAAATATTTAAAAACATATGCTGTAGAATCCTCACACAAACTAAGTATTGATTCTATTGGTGATAGAGGAGCAACAATTATCTTATCAGATGAATTGTCTGCTATTGTTCCTAAAAAGCATATGATTAAAGAAGATGGATCAAGTTTAATTGAAGGAGAAGAAGCTGACTTTAAAGTTATAGAGTGTAACAGTGATTTTAAAAGAATTGTTATGTCTCATACTTCAACTTTTAAAGTAGAAAAATCTGAAGCGCCTAAGAAATCTAAGAAAAAAGATAAAGTTGATAAATCAACTCTTGGTGATATTGAGGCATTGGCGGATTTGAAAAAGCAACTTGAAGATGACGAAAAAAATGGAAAATAATATTTAATTATTTTCTTTTATAAAATTAGATATATAATCACCAACCTNAGAAGTTTTTGATNGTGAAATATTGTTTATATCGGCTGTAGAAACTTTATTTATTAATGAATTTTCTACAGCTTTTTCAATCATTTTAGCCCCATTNCCNAAGTTCAAATAATTTAACATCATAGAAGCNGAAAGTATTGCAGCAACAGGATTTGCAATGTTTTTATTTGTTGCTTGAGGAAATGACCCATGAATAGGTTCAAAAAGCCCCATGCTTTCACCAATTGAAGCAGAAGAAAGAATTCCNATCGANCCCCCAATTACACTTGCTTCATCAGAAATTATGTCTCCAAAAAGATTTTCTGTTAAAATTACATCAAATTGTTTTGGATTAAGAATNATTTGCATAGCTGCATTATCAACAAACATATAATCTAGTTCAACTTCAGGGTGTTTTAAAGAAATTTCTTGAACAGTTTTTCTCCAAAGTCTGGATGTTTCCAAGACATTTGCTTTATCCACAAGAGTGATTTTATTTCTTCTTTTTTTTGCAAAATCAATAGCAATAGAAGTTACTCTTTCNATTTCATCTACTGTATATGTACANAAATCAGATGAGAANGTNTTACTTGATTTTTTTTCTCCAAAATATAACCCACCNGTTAATTCTCTAACAATTAACANATCTACATTTTCAATTATATTCTTTTTTAGTGGAGATAAACTTAAAAGCTCTTTATAAGATTTTACGGGTCTTAAATTAGCGTATAATCCAAGTTCTTTTCTAAGTTTAAGCAATCCTTGCTCAGGTCTAATTTTTAGTTTAGGGTTATTATCAAACTTTGGATGTCCAATAGCTCCAAATAAAACGGCATCAGATTCTTTACAAATTTTTAAAGTTTCATCTGGTAAAGGGTTGTTGTATTTATCAATTGCTATTGCNCCAACATCACAAAATTTATAATCAAATTTAATATCAATTTTTTTTGAAACTGATTCAATAACTTTTAATGATTCTTGAATTATTTCAGGTCCAATTCCATCTCCAGGAAGTACAGCAATTTTTATCATTGATCGTTAATAAAGTCTTTGATTAAGTCCTCTTTTGAAATAAGATAATCAATATCATCATATCCATTAATAAGGCACATTTTTTTATAATTATCAACATCAAATTTAATTGATTTATCATTGATGATTAAAATTTGTTCAGGGAGATCTATCTTAATTTTTATTTTNGGATTTTTAAAAACCTCATCAAATAAATATTTAAGTAATTCATCATTAACTTGGATTGGTAAAATATTATTGTTTAAAGCATTCATTTTAAATATATCAGCAAAAAAACTAGATATNACAACATCGAATCCATAATCCTTTATAGCCCAAGCTGCATGTTCTCTACTTGAACCACATCCAAAATTAGCTCCNGCCAACAATATGTTTCCATTAAACAAAGGATTATTTAAGATAAAATCTTTATTAATTTCATTATTGCTTTTGAATCTCCAGTCTCTAAATAAGTTCTCTCCAAAATTTAATTTACTTGTAGCTTTTAAAAATCTAGCAGGAATTATTTGATCAGTATCAATATTTTCAATAGGAATTGGTACTGCAGATGAGTCAATTATATTTATTTTTTTATTACTCATTATTTATGTCTANGATTTTTCCGTGAATTGCAGTTGCTGCCGCTAATATTGGACTAGAAAGAATTGTTCTTGATCCAGGCCCTTGTCTTCCTTCAAAATTTCTNTTAGATGTAGAAACACAAAGTTCACCTGGTGGAATTTTATCGTCATTCATACCNAAACATGCAGAGCANCCAGGTTGTCTAATTTCAAAACCAGAATCAGCAAAAATATTATCTAAACCTTCTTCTTTAATTTGATTTAAAACTTTTTGAGAACCTGGTACTACAAGAGCATTAACATTATCNGCTTTTCTTTTGTTTTNTATGTATTTAGCAACTNATCTAAAATCTTCAATTCTNGAGTTTGTGCAACTGCCTATAAAAACATAATTTATCTTTTTTCCAATAAGNCTTTCACCAGATTTGAATCCCATATAGTCTAATGATTTTAAATCAGATTTATTATTGTGATTAGGTATTTTATCATTGTATTTCATACCCATACCTGGATTAGTACCATANGTTAACATNGGGTAAATCTCAGATGCATTAAATGAATGTTCNTGATCAAATATTGCATTTTTATCTGTTTTTAATTTATTCCATGTTTCTATTTTAGATTTTAATTGATCACCTTTTGGTGAGTATTCTCTCTTCTTTAAATATTCATATGTTATTTCATCAGGTGCAATTATCCCACCTCTAGCTCCCATTTCTATACTCATGTTACAAACAGTCATTCTTCCTTCCATTGACATTTTTTCAAAAACATCTCCACTGTATTCTACAAAAAAACCTGTTCCACCATTAGTTCCAAGCTTTGATATTATGTAAAGAATTATATCTTTTGGAGTAACATTTTTATTCAGTTTTCCATTGATATTTATTCTCATTTTTTTTGGCTTATTAAGTAATAAACATTGACTGGCAAGCACTTGTGCAACTTGACTTGTTCCTATTCCAAAAGCTATTGCCCCGAATGCCCCGTGAGTAGAAGTATGGCTATCCCCACATACAATAGTCATACCAGGTTGAGTAATTCCAAGTTCTGGACCTATTACATGAACAATTCCTTGATTAGGATTTCCTAAACCAAATAANTNTATATCATGTTCCAGGCAATTTAATTTTAATTTTTCAACTTGATTTTTGGANAGTTCATCCTTGATTGGAAGATGTTGGTTTAAAGTTGGAACATTATGATCAACGGTAGCAACAATTTTACNTGGATCAAAAACTTTAAGNTTTTTTCTTTTNANTTCNTCGAAAGCTTGTGGACTAGTAACTTCGTGAATAAAATGTTTATCTATAAGAAAAATATCAGGNCCATTTTCAATGCTTTCTACAATGTGCGAATCCCAAACTTTATCAAAAAGTGTTTTTGACATATAATTATATATTCGATAATTTTATTATGTGAGGAAGATCANTGTCGGTNACNTCTTTCTTTATNTCAGCAAATTTTAAAAATTCATGATAAACTTTATCTAACTGTATTTTTGATAAATCATATCCGATATTTTTTGCTCTAAATGCTAAAGCAGCTCTTCCGCTTCTTGCTGTTAATACGATAGCAGATTCATTAACCCCAACATCGTGGGGATTGATTATTTCATAAGTTTCTCTATTCTTAATAACACCATCTTGGTGAATTCCTGAGCTATGTGCAAATGCATTAGATCCNACAATNGCTTTGTTAGGTTGAACAATCATNCCCATAAGCTCTGAAACCATTTGACTTGTATCATATAAAAGCTTAGAGTTTATATTAGTATCAAGATTTAATTCATTATGTTGTCTTAAAACCATGACCACTTCTTCTAAAGATGTATTACCAGCTCTTTCACCAATTCCATTTATTGTACATTCAATCTGTCTAGCTCCATTTATAACACCCTCAATAGAGTTTGCTGTAGCTAAACCTAAGTCNTTATGNCAATGGCAAGANATAATTGCTTTATCAATATTTGGAACATTNTTNATNAAGAATTTAATTTTCTTTCCATATTCGCTGGGAAGACAATAACCTGTTGTGTCTGGAATATTTAAGACTGTAGCACCAGCATCTATAACTTTCTCACANACTNTAGCTAGAAAATCATTATCTGTACGACCAGCGTCTTCAGCATAAAATTCAATATCATCAACAAATTTCTTTGCATACTTTACAGCAGCCACAGCTCTTTCGAGAATATCGTCTCTATTAGAGTTAAATTTATGTTTAATGTGAGANTCTGATGTCCCAATTCCAGTATGAATTCTTGGTTTAATAGCTTTTTTTAATGATTCAGCTGCAACTTCAATATCTTTCTTAACAGCTCTNGTTAAACCACAAACACTTGCACTCTTTACAATTTTTGAAATTTCAACAACTGAATTAAAATCTCCAGGGCTTGATATTGGAAAACCAGCTTCAATTACATCAACACCAAGATGATCCAACCTTTCAGCTATAACAAGTTTTTGCTTTGTTTCAAGTTTACATCCAGGGACCTGCTCACCGTCTCTTAATGTAGTATCAAAAATCTTAACTTTANCTTTTTGCATTAATTTTTAATGAAGGGGCTAAATTAATAAATATGATCATAAATTGTAAATGTTTTTACAAACTATTCCAGATTTTTAAATCAGGAAAANNTGCTTCAATTTTTAATTGTTTTTTTGTTANAGGATGNATAAATTCTAAACTTTTAGAGTGTAAGCATATACTTAAATCTTTATTTGGTCTTTTTGCTCCATATTTAATATCACCCATTATAGGACTTTCAATATTTGAAAGTTGAGCTCTAATTTGATGATGCCTTCCAGTTTCCAAGTGAATTTTCAATACATTATAATTATCTAATTCTTTAACTAGTTTATAATTCAATATACTTTCTTTAGAGCCTTTTATTTCTTTATTAACAACAAATGATTTATTCTTTTTTTCATTTTTTTTAAGAAAATTTATGAGTCTTCCTGATTTTTTTATTGTATTCTTTTCAGTAATAGCTACGTAAGTTTTTTTTATTTCTCTGTTCTTTAAGATTTTATTCATTCTTTCCAGACACTTACTGGTTTTTGCAAGAATTAATAAACCACTTGTTGGTCTATCTATTCTATTAACTAGCCCAAGAAATACATTTCCTTTTTTGTTGTATTTTAATTTGATATAGTTCTTGCAAAGTTCTAATATAGATTGATCACCAGTCTTGTCGGATTGAGAAAGTTGTCCAGGTTTTTTGTCCATTAACTAAATAATGATCACCTTTGTCTATGGCTGTCGTTTTTAGGCTAGCAAGATCGGAGCCTGCGCCTGGTTCTGAATATCCTTGAGCCCACCAATCTTCATTATTTAGAATTCTTGGAAGATAATAATTTTTTTGTTCGTCTGATCCAAACTCAATCAGAACGGGGCCTAACATATTTACACCAAATGGCACAATCCTAGGCGCTGATGCTTTTACTATTTCTTCTTCAAATATATGCTTTTCAATAGCATTCCAGCCAGTTCCACCATATTCTTCAGGCCAATGCCATGCTAACCAGCCTTTTTTGCTTAAATTATTCATAAATAA
>NZOB01000082.1 GCA_002693085.1 Flavobacteriaceae bacterium
AGAATATGAGAAAGGTTGGGAAATAAATAAAGTAAAAAAAATATGGTCCAGAGAATATGAGAAAGGTTGGGAAATAAATAATGTCAGCTAGAATTAAGTGCTTCCAGTCTTTTAATCAATGGAGGATGAGAGTAATGTACGAATACATAAAAAGGATGAGGATAAATATTAGATAAACTATCAACAGAAAGTTTTTTTAATGCTAATTCCAAATCCTTACCGCTATAGGTTTGTTTGGCAAATTTATCAGCTTCATATTCATTTTTTCTGCTTAAAATATTCGTAAATACTCCAATTAAAAGTCCAATTGGGCTAAAAAGCATTGAAAAAACAATTAGACCTAGATGAAAACTTGTAATTTCTCCACCCAAAGAGTTAATCAGATCCGAACTATTTAAACACAATTCTAGTAAGTAGGTCATTAATCCAATTTGAATTATGGTTAAAACTAAGCCTTGAAAAATATGATTTTTCTTATAATGTCCAACTTCGTGAGCTAAAACAGCAACAAGTTCTTCTTCAGTGTGTTTCTCCAACAAAGTATCAAACAAAGCAATAGTTTTTTTTGGACCTATCCCTGAAAAAAACGCATTGGCTTTGGTGGATCTTTTAGATCCATCAATTACAAAAATATTACTCAAAGAATAACCTATTTTTTTTGAGTAATTTTCAATTTTACTTTTTAAACTTCCATCTTCTAACGGTATTAATTTATTAAATAATGGTACGATTAAAGTTGTATAAAACATCTGTATAAATAAAGTGAAAAGAGATAAACCAAGCCAAAGGTAAATCCAAAAACCATTACTTATTTTACTATATAAAAGTAAAGCTACATAAAGTAAAATACCACCTATTGTTAGTGATAAAAATATTCCTTTTAATTTATCTAAAACAAAGGTTTTTAATGTTGTTTTATTAAAACCAAACTTAGTTTCAATTGAAAAAGTTGAATAATATTGGAATGGAGTTGAAACTATTAGATTAAGCACATAAAAAGAAAGAAAAAATAGTGATGACTGAACAAATATATTTTGATAATTAATCATAAAATAATCACTTACTTTTCCATAAATACCAAGAACCAATAAAGAAATTGTAATTAAAAAACTTATTGTAGATGAAATAAAAGATAATTTACCATTAATTTTCTTGTATTCTTTTGCTTTTAGATACTTGTCTTTTTGATAAAAGTCTTTTAATGATTTAGGTATTTTATCTTTCCAATTTCTATCATTTAAATATTCAAGAAGAGTTGAAAAAACATAATTAAAAGCGATTAAAATCAATAAAATAATTAACCAGTTTTGTGATGTCATAATTCAAAAATAATTGATATTGTGGAGTCGGAGGGAATCGAACCCTCGTCCAAACGACTGAAATACTAGATTTCTACAAATTTAGTTTTCATTTGATTTTCGTTAGTATTCTTGCTGAAAACTACACAAACACTACTTATCTTCAATGAATTCAGATAATTACTGAAGAATTAATTATCCTATGTTAATTTAATGGTGTCTCTATGAAAAAATTATTAACAAAAATTATTTCGAGACATCTTGCATTCCTACCTTGTAGGACATGGCCAGACCTACTATAATTCAGTCATTAAGCAGCAAGAGCGTATTTATTTTCGCCATTTAAAAGTTTTAGTTGATATTAACGAGCTGTAACTAATCGCTCGATTTGCTTACCAATATTACTAAATCGCTGTCAAATCCAGTCGACCCCAAAATTTCAANGAACAAAAATGTATGCAAAAGTAATAAATGCAATTAAATTGCATTTTTCAATTTAATTAATTTNTCAATCAAAGTTCTTAGCTGATCTAGTTTTAGCATATTTTTACCATCACTTTTGGCTTGAGANGGATTATGATGGGTTTCAATAAATATACCATCTACACCTGAGGCAATTCCAGCTTTTGCAATTGTTTCAATTAATTCNGGTTGCCCGCCTGTAACACCACTTGATTGATTGGGTTGTTGAAGTGAATGAGTTACATCTAAAATAACAGGAGCAAACTTCTTCATTTTTGGAATTCCTCTAAAGTCAACAACTAAATCCTGGTAACCAAATGTGCTTCCTCTTTCAGTTATAAGTATGTCATTGTTTCCAGAGTCTTTAATCTTTTGGACAGCAAAAGACATTGATTCGGGACTCATAAATTGACCTTTTTTAATATTTACAATTTTACCAGTTTTTGCAGCAGCAACAATCAAATCAGTTTGTCTTGCCAAAAATGCAGGTATTTGTAGAATATCTACGTAATCAGCAGCATATTCTGCATGTTCTATTTCATGAATATCAGTTGTAGTTGGCACTGAAAATTCATTANCAACTTTTTTTAAAATTTCTAAAGCTTTTTGATCTCCAATTCCTGTAAAACTATCTAATCTGCTTCTATTTGCCTTTTTGAAACTCCCTTTGAAAACAAAATTTATTTCAAACTCTTTAGCAACATCATTAATCTCTTNNCATATTTTAAAAGCCATTTCTTCACTTTCAATAGCACATGGGCCAGCAATTAAGAAAAAAGATTTTGTATTTGTAATTAATTCATTAAGATTAAACATCTTNTGCAAATATTATGTTTTTTTTGATAATTCAAATAATCTATCATCNTCTATTCTGATTGTTTTTTTAGGATTTTTAGAAATCAGCTCATAATCATGCGTTGCCATTATAATTGATGTTCCATTTAAATTAATAGAGTTTAATATATTCATTATTTCCATGCTTGTCGCAGGATCTAAGTTTCCTGTTGGTTCATCAGCTAAAACCAATTTCGGGTTATTTAATAATGCTCTTGCAATACTTACTCTTTGTTTTTCTCCNCCNGAAAGTTCATGTGGATATCTATTTGAGTAATCATTCATTTTTACTTTTTCTAGAACATTATCGATTCTTTCTTCGATTTTTNGTTTGTTTTTCCACTCTGTTGCTTTTAAAACAAATTCTAAATTTTTTGCAACTGATCTATCTGGTAATAATTTGAAATCTTGAAAAATAACACCAATTTTTCTTCTTAGAAAAGGTATTTCTTTTCTTTTAATAGTGGTTAAATTATATTCAAGTACTCTAGCCTCACCATTGTTAATAGGCATGTCTGCATATATGGTTCTTAAAATACTACTTTTACCACTTCCAGTTTTTCCAATTAGGTAAATAAAATCTTTTTCATCGACAGTTAGATTAATATTGCTAAGATTTTTTTTATCATTTATTTTAATTTTTACCTTATCGAAGTGTATAATTTTTTCCATTAGAATTATTACGTAAAGTTATTAATTCATTTATTAATTCAGTTTTTTTTTAACAATTCTAAAAAATATTGTTATAAGTATAATTAAATCTAATATATATGGAAATAATTAATCATATTTGCCAAAAAATTTTATGTGCGGAATTGTTTGTGCTCTAAATATTAATCAAGATTCTTCCAAATTGAGAAATCATGTTTTGGAAATGTCAAAAAAATTAAGACATAGAGGTCCTGATTGGAATGGTATTTATTGTGACGATAATGTTATTCTTGCACACGAACGACTAGCTATTGTAGATCCAAAGTCTGGAAAACAACCTTTGTTCAGTAAAGATCAAAGATATGTTTTGGCTGCAAATGGAGAAATTTATAATCATAAAGAACTTAGATTACTAACACAAGATTATGAATATCAAACTAACTCTGATTGTGAAGTAATTATATCGTTGTTTGATAAATACAGAGAGGGTTTTGTTGATAAAATGAATGGAATCTTTGGTTTTGTTGTATATGATCAAAAAGAAAATGAATTTTTTATAGCAAGAGATCACATGGGAATTATTCCACTATATATTGGCTGGGATAAAAATAAAACCTTATATGTGTCATCAGAATTAAAAGCTCTTGAAGGAACATGTAATAAAATTGAAGTATTTCCNCCTGGTCATTTTATGTCAAGTAAGGATTTGAAATATGAAAAGTGGTATAACAGATCCTGGATAAACTATGATAATGTTAAATCTAATAAGACCAGTTTAGATGATTTAAAAGAAGGTTTAGAGAATGCTGTTCATCGTCAGCTTATGAGTGATGTTCCATATGGNGTTCTTCTGTCAGGTGGATTAGATTCATCAATTACTTCTGCATTAGCAAAGAAGTTTTCTAAAAACAGAATTGAAAATGATGATAAATCAGAAGCTTGGTATCCGCAATTACATTCTTTTTCAGTTGGCTTAGAAGGATCNCCTGACTTAAAAGCAGCTAAATTAGTCTCTGAACATATCGGATCAATTCATCATGAAATTACTTTTACAGTCCAAGAAGGTTTGGATGCTATTAGGGATGTAATATATCATATAGAAACCTATGATGTAACAACAGTGAGAGCTTCAACTCCAATGTATTTAATGGCAAGAGTCATTAAGTCAATGGGAATTAAAATGGTTCTTTCAGGTGAGGGTGCTGATGAGTTATTTGGTGGGTATCTGTATTTTCATAAAGCTCCAAATCCTGAAGAATTTCATAAAGAAACTGTTAGAAAGCTTGAAAAACTATATCAATATGATTGTCTAAGAGCAAANAAATCACTAGCTGCATGGGGTATTGAAGGAAGAGTTCCNTTCTTAGATAAAGAATTTATTGATATAGCCATGAAAATAAATCCTGCAGACAAGATGATCACNAGTGAAAGAATGGAAAAATGGGTAGTTAGAAAATCGTTTGAAGATTATCTTCCAAAAGAGGTGGCTTGGAGACAAAAAGAGCAGTTTAGNGATGGNGTTGGTTATAGTTGGATTGATAGTTTAAAAGAATTAGTAGATAATGAAGTAAGCGACAAAATGTTTGAAAATGCATCTGAAAGATTTCCTTTCCAAACACCTCAAAATAAGGAAGAGTATTTTTATAGATCTATTTTTGAATCACATTTTCCTTCACAAGCTGCAGCTGAAACAGTTCCATCTGTACCCTCAGTTGCTTGCAGCACTCCCATCGCTCTTGAGTGGGATAAATCGTTTAAAAATTTAAACGATCCATCAGGTAGATCTGTTTTAAATGTACACAAAGATTCTTATTAGAAAAATCTCTTATAAATTGTTAATAACTTAGGGGTATTCTTCCCTGTTAAACCTCAGTTTTTATACCCTTTTAAGGTATATTTGCAATAGGTACAACTAATTATAAAAAAAATTAATGAGTAAAGAGCAAAATCAGCAGTATTCTGCGGATAGTATTCAGGCCTTAGAGGGCATGGAACATGTTAGAAAAAGACCTTCAATGTATATTGGAGATGTTGGTGTAAGAGGACTTCATCATTTAGTTTATGAAGTGGTAGATAATTCCATTGATGAAGCCATGGCAGGGCATTGTTCTAAAATATCAGTTATCATAAATGAAGACGATTCTATTTCAGTTGAAGATGATGGTAGGGGTATCCCTGTTGGTATTCACCAAAAAGAAGGTGTTTCAGCTCTAGAGGTTGTAATGACAAAAATTGGTGCAGGAGGTAAATTTGATAAAGACTCGTACAAGGTTTCAGGTGGATTACATGGAGTTGGAGTTTCAGTTGTGAATGCACTTTCCGATCACTTAACAGCTGTTGTTCACAGAGATGGTAAAGTATGGCAACAGGAATATGAGAAAGGAAAAACATTATATCCTGTAAAAGAGGTTGGTAAAACTGATAAAACAGGTACGATTGTAACTTTTAAGCCTGATTTATCAATTTTTAAGGATGTTGAAAAATATAATTATGATACTCTCGCTAACAGAATGAGAGAATTATCATTTTTAAATAAAGGAATACATATTTCACTAACTGATGAAAGAAAAAAAGTTGATGGAGAATTTTTAAATGAAGAATTTCATTCTGAAGAAGGATTAAAAGAATTTATAAAATTTCTTGATGAAAATCGTGAACCATTAATTCCTGAGGTTATTGCAATTGAAGGAGAAAAAAATGATATACCTGTTGAAATTGCTATGGTATACAACTCTTCATTTAATGAAAATATCCACTCTTATGTTAATAATATTAATACTCATGAAGGAGGGACACATTTGTCAGGTTTTAGAAGAGGTTTAACATCAACTTTAAAAAAGTATGCTGATTCTTCAGGACTTTTAGATAAAGTAAAAGTAGAAATTGCTGGTGATGATTTCAGAGAAGGATTGACAGCAATTATATCAGTTAAAGTTGCTGAGCCACAATTTGAAGGACAAACAAAAACTAAATTAGGTAACAAAGAAGTTACTTCAGCCGTCTCTCAGGCTGTTTCTGAGATGCTTGAAAACTATTTAGAAGAACATCCGTCTGAAGCAAAAATGATTGTCGATAAAGTGATTTTAGCAGCTCAAGCAAGACATGCTGCTAGAAAAGCAAGAGAAATGGTTCAGAGAAAAACTGTAATGGGAGGAGGAGGTTTACCTGGTAAATTATCCGATTGCTCTGAGCAAGATCCTGCATTATGTGAAATATTTTTAGTAGAGGGTGATTCTGCCGGTGGAACTGCTAAGCAAGGTAGAGATAGAAATTTTCAAGCTATTCTTCCCTTGAGAGGTAAAATTTTAAATGTTGAAAAAGCCATGCAACATAAAGTTTTTGAGAATCAAGAAATAATAAACATATATACAGCTTTAGGTGTTACAGTTGGTACAGAAGAAGATAGTAAAGCATTAAATCTTGAAAAATTAAGATATCATAAAATTGTAATTATGTGTGATGCTGATGTTGATGGTAGTCATATATCAACGCTTATTTTAACTTTTTTCTTTAGATATATGAGGGAATTAGTAGAAAATGGACATGTATATATTGCAACACCACCTCTTTATTTGGTTAAAAGAGGTAGTAAAAAAGAATATGCATGGAATGATGATGATAGAGATAAATTACTTGAATCTTTTGGTAATGGAGCTTCTATTCAAAGATACAAAGGTCTTGGTGAAATGAATGCAATTCAACTTTGGGATACAACTATGAACCCAGAGTCAAGAACATTTAGAAAAGTTACAATTGAAAATGCTGGTGAAGCAGATAGAGTTTTTTCTATGCTTATGGGTGAAGATGTTCCACCAAGGAGAGAATTTATTGAAAAGAATGCTACTTACGCTAATATTGACGCTTAAATTATACTAATATGAAAGTAACTATTGTAGGTGCCGGAAATGTAGGAGCTACAGCTGCTGATGTTATAGCCTCAAGATCAATAGCAAGTGAAGTTGTATTGTTAGATATTAAAGAAGGTTTTGCTGAGGGTAAAGCTTTAGATATTATGCAAACTGCAACTACACGAGGTTTTAATACCAGAGTTGTTGGTACAACATCAGATTATTCCAAAACATCTAATTCTGATGTTGTTGTTATCACCTCAGGAATACCTAGAAAACCAGGAATGACACGTGAAGAATTAATTGGAATAAATGCTAAAATTGTTAAAGATGTTACTAAAAATATTTTAGAACATTCAAATAATCCAATTATTATAATTGTTTCAAATCCAATGGATTCTATGACTTATCTTGCTCTAAAATCATCTGGTTTAGATAAAAATAGAATAATTGGAATGGGAGGTGCCCTTGATAGTTCAAGATTTAAAACATATATATCACTAGCTTTAAATAAACCAGCAAATGATATTCATGCAATGGTTATAGGTGGTCATGGAGATACAACAATGATTCCATTATCAAGATTTGCAAAGTATAATGGTTTGCCATTGTCAAGCTTTATAAGTGAAAGTAAAATTGAAGAAGTTGTTAAATCAACAATGGTTGGAGGGGCAACCTTAACAAAGCTTTTGGGAACTTCAGCGTGGTATGCACCTGGATCATCAATTGCATATGTTGTTGATTCTGTTTTAAATGATCACAATAGAATAATTCCAAGTTCTGTTTATTTAGATGGAGAGTATGGATTTTCTGATATATGTATAGGTGTACCTTGTGTAATAGGTAAAAATGGTGTTGAAAAAATAATTTCACTTGATTTAAATAATGAAGAAAAATCAATTTTTTCCAAAAGTGTCGATGCAGTTAAGTCAATGAATGAATCTCTTAATGATCATCTCTGATTTTTTATAAACTATCATTATTTTGTTTCTGATGTTCTAAATCATATATTTGCTTGCCAAAAAAATTAAATTATGCATAAAAATGGTCTTGTAAAGTTTATTGCTATTCTTTTTACTTTTATCAGTATTCTTCAAATTTCATATACATATGTTGTTAGTAAAGTTGAAAAGGATGCTGAAAATTATGCTATATCTAAAATTGATTCTGAGGAAAGAGATTTTATAATTAAAAGAGAACAAGCACAAAGATCATATTTAGATTCTGTTGCTGATATAACAATTTTTGGTTTTACATCTTATAAAGGAGCAAAGACAAAGGAATTAAATAAAGGACTCGACCTTAAAGGAGGAATAAATGTAATCTTACAAATATCTGTCAGAGATATTTTAAAAGGCTTAGCTGAAGACACCAATGATCCAGCTTTCAACAGAGCCATTGACAGAGCTGATGAGTTACAAAAAAGCTCTAATGATACATATGTTGAATCATTTTTTATAGCATTTGAGGAGGATGACTCGAACAGACTTGCATCTCCAGATGTTTTCGCAAATAGAACACTAAGTGACGAGATTAATTTTGAAATGAATAATAATGAAGTAAAACCTATTATTCGTAGAAAAATTGACGAATCCATTACTTCTGCTTTTGAAGTTTTAAGGAAAAGAATTGATAAATTTGGTGTTACTCAACCTAACATCCAAAGGCTGGGAAATTCAGGTAGAATTCTTGTTGAATTACCTGGGGCTAAAGATGTAGATAGAGTTAAAAAATTACTACAAAGTACTGCCCAATTAGAATTTTGGACATCTGAAAAAAATCAAGAATTTTTTACATTCTTATCTCAGGCTAATCAAGTTATTAAAGAT
>NZOB01000083.1 GCA_002693085.1 Flavobacteriaceae bacterium
TTTACTGGCTGCTTCTGTTTCTTTTGACCTTATTTCTGAACTTCCTCTTGTTCCCAGTTCTCCCCTAGTTAAATCAACTACACCTACCTTTTTACCATTATCAATAACTTTTAATAATGCACCTGAACAACCTAATTCAACATCATCAGGATGAGCACCAAAAGCTAAAAAATCAAGTTTATTTTCCATTTTTAGTTAATGAATTATCTAAATCTAACATTAAATCTTCAAAGTCTTCAATACCAACTGAAAATCTGAGTAGATTGTCAGAAATTCCTAATCCTCTTCTTATATCAGGATCCATCTTCTTGTGTGAAGATAATGCAGGAGATGTTATAGTAGACTCAACACCTGCAAGACTCATTGTAGGTTTAATAATTTTTAAATCACTAACAAATTTAATTGGATCTATACTTGAGTTTAATTCAAATGACAACATACCCCCAAAACCATGCATTTGAATTTTAGCAATATCATGATTTTTGTGGTTTTCTAAACCAGGATAAAAGACTTTTGAAACAAAATTATGTTCTGATAAAAATTTTGCGAGATTTAAAGCATTATCATTTTGAGCATTAACTCTTATTTTTAGTGTTTTGATGCTTCTTTCTAACATCCATGCAGTATACTCACTAATATTTGATCCAAAATTCAAACCTGAACTTTTTATCACTTCAATTTTTTCTTTACTTCCACTTACAGATCCAGCAAGAATATCACTATGACCACCTAAATATTTTGTAGCACTATGAATAACTAAATCAATTCCTACATCAATTGGATTTTGATTAATAGGACTTGCAAACGTATTGTCAATTACTGAAATAAGACGGTTACTTTTTGCAAAATCTGAAATTGAAGATAAATCAACTATGTTTAATAATGGATTACTGGGCGATTCAACATAAATGACTTTTGAATTTTTTTTCAAAGAGGAATCTAATTTTTTCTTGTCATTGACATCAACATAAGAATGTTCTATTCCAAATTTTTTAAATTCAGTATTCACTAAATTGATTGTACCACCATATAAAGAGTCTTGAAGGATTACATGGTCTCCTTGTTTAAGTAATGAGAGCATTGTAGTTGCAATAGCACCAAGACCAGATCCAAAAAGTAGAGAAAGTTCTGCATTCTCTAAGTCAGAAATTTTTTTACAAACACCCATTTGGTTAGGTGTGTTAAAATACCTTGGGTAAACATCACTTTTAATAAAATCATATGTTATAGATGGATATAATGGGGAAATATTTCCAAAATACTTCTCATCTACTAGATTTCCTGAATGAACACATTTTGTGCTTTTATTTTTGTTGTTGTTGTTCGACATTTTAATTTTAGCTGCTGGTTATCCAATCAATAATTTTTTGATCCTCAGGTTTTGTTCTTGGCGAAATAACTTTATGAATTGTTCCATCCTCATTGATTAAATATTTTTGAAAATTCCATGAGACAGATGAACTAATAACTCCATTTCTAGTTTTATCAGTTAAAAACTTATAAATAGGATGCATTGATGATCCTCTAACAGATATTTTACTCATCATTGGAAAAGTTACACCATAATTTTCCTCACAAAAAGTTGCTATTTTTTCATTTGAGCCTGGTTCTTGCCACAAAAAATTATTTGCAGGGAATCCTATAATAATAAAATTATCATTTTTATACTTAGAATAGAGACTTTCCAAACCTTTGTATTGAGGTGTTAATCCACATTTAGATGCAGTATTAACAATCATAATTTTCTTACCCCTTAGCTTACTAAAGTCAAAGTCTTCACCATAAATATCTTTTACTGTGAAATCATATAGAGATTCTTCCATTGAGTTATTTTGCGAAAAGATACAACTAATGCTCATAAAAAAAGTGAGGATAAATAATTTATTCATAATAAAACTTTAAATAATTTCAGCAGTTAAATTGGCTGCAGATAGCTTCTTTAACCTTGGTTTAAGGTCAAAAAGCGTACCAGATTTTACTGAGCACTTACCTTTATAGTGAACAATCAATGTGCATTGCTCAGCTTGCAGGGGTGTATGATCGCAAACATTTATTAAAGTTTCAATTACATGGTCAAAAGTATTGACATCATCGTTATAAAGAATTATTTGATGATGATCAGATTTAGACTGATCTGCTAATATTTCTTTTTGAGTTTTTTCTTTTATACTCATAACCAGTTAGTTAGAGTAAATTTACGATATTTTTAATATAGCTAAATTGAGTTTACTATTTCAACGAAATCTTGAGCATTGAGCGATGCACCACCAATTAAGCCTCCATCGACATCATCTTTACTAAATATATCTGATGCAGAATCAGGCTTAACACTTCCACCGTAAATTATCGATATATTATTTGAAAAATCTTCACCAAATCTTTCAGCAATATTTTTTCTAATGAAAGCATGAATTTCTTGTGCTTGATCTGGCGATGCAGTTAATCCAGTACCAATAGCCCATACCGGTTCATATGCAATTATTAAGTTTTCGTAGTGTATTTTGTCAATTTTAAAAATTGTGTTTTTTAGTTGTTGTTCAATAACATCAAAATGAAGATTATTTTCTCTGTCATTTAGGCTTTCACCAATGCAGAAAAAAACTTTAAACCCTTCATCTAATGAATTAGAAAGTTTTTTAAGTAGTATCTCGTCAGTTTCGTGATAATATTCTCTTCTTTCAGAATGACCAATTAATACGCTATCTACACCAATACTTTTAAGCATTGATAAAGAAACCTCACCTGTATATGCTCCACTTTTATTTTCGTTTACATTTTGAGCTAAAACTTTAATTTTAGTTCCCTTACATTGATTAATTGATTCATTAAGAAAAGGAAATGAAGGTGATATAAAAATATCAGTATCATTCTCTTTATTTAATTTTAATTTAATTGCTTTAATCAAATCATTCGACATGATTAAATCATTATTCATTTTCCAATTTCCAGCAACAACTTTTTTTCTCATATTTATTTTATTCTCGGATCCAACAATTTATAAATTTCATCTACAAAGATATTAATAAGGATGAAAGAAAAACTAACAATTAGAACTGAACCAATTACAACTGGAACATCTAATGTGTTTAGTGAGTTTACAATTTCTTTACCCAAACCATTCCAACCAAAAATATATTCAACAAACACGGAACCTGCCAACAAACTAGCAAACCATCCAGATAATGCAGTAACAACTGGATTTAAAGAATTTTTAATACAATGCTTATAAATAACTTCAAACGTAGATAAACCTTTAGCATATGCTGTTATGACATAATTTTTCTTTAAAACTTCAATTAAAGAGTTCCTCATCATCATACTTATAACTGCAATAGGTCGAATTCCTAATACAATAGATGGTAAAATTAAATTTTTAAGCTTCAATTGGTATTCATTTCCAAAATCATCAAGTTCATATAAACTACCAGTCATGTTTAGTCCTGTAATGTCGGAGAGCAAAAACCCAAATATCCATGCAAATATAATTGCACTAAAAAATGATGGAACGCTCATACCAAGCGTACTTATTATTTGAATTAAATTATCCACAAAACTTCCTTTATTCAAAGCAGAAAAAATTCCCAAAATTAAACCAATAACTATTGCTATTATAATAGATGAAACTGCTAATACAACTGTATTAGGAAATGTATTAGCTATTATTGAAGAGACTTTTACACCTCTTCTTTGATAAGATTCTCGTAGATAAGGAAACTTTAATACAATTGAAGTAGACTTTGTATTTATTAACTTAATATAATCATACTTATTGTCATCTAAAAAATTAAAATCTATTTCATTTTTTGAATGGACTGAAATTATTGATAAATCATTCAGATAGTATAAATATTGTTTGTATACAGGCAAATCAAAGCCATATTTTTTATTGATAATTTTTAATTGCTCCTCATTCTCATTTTGATCCATCATCATTCTAGCTGGATCTCCAGGTAAAACTTGAAATAAAAAAAATACAACAGTTATAACTCCAAAAAGGGTGAAGAAAATATTGAGAATTTTCATTCCTTAGTATCTTGCAAATGAATTAAAGCAAATACAGAATAGTTAATGATGTCATGGTAATTAGCATCGACTCCTTCACTTACAATTGTTTTACCATGATTATCTTCAATTTGCTTCACTCTAAGGAGTTTTTGAATAATTAAATCAGTTAGAGAACTGATTCTCATATCCTTCCATGCCTCTCCATAATCATGATTTTTTTTCAACATTAAATCTTTAACAATTTTTACCTGATTATTAAAGGCATCAGTAGCTTGACTAATATTCATATCTGGGTCATCAGATACACCTTTTTCAATTTGAATAAGGGCCATAATTGAGTAATTAATTATTCCAATAAATTCTGGTTCTTGCCCCTCATCTATTTTTTTTTCTTTATTGATTTGAAGACTTCTTATTCTTTGAGCTTTTATAAAAATTTGATCAGTAAGCGAAGATAATCTTAAAATCCTCCATGCACTACCATAATCTTTCATTTTACTTGAAAATGTATTTACACATTTTAAAATAATTTCATCAAAAAGATTTGCTGTACTATTCACAAAGAATTTTTATGTAAATTTCGAACAAATTTATCTAATATACTAATCCATTTAACTAATGAATATTAACATACGTGGTAATCTTTATGATTTAAGTTCACCAAAAATCATGGGTATACTTAATGTTACACCCGATTCATTCTATGATGGAGGAAAACATAAAAGTTTAAAAGAAATTTTAAACCGTGTTGAAAAAATGATTGAAGATGGAATGGACATTCTTGATGTTGGGGGTTATAGTTCAAGACCTGGTGCAAATGATATAACAGTTGATGAGGAACTTAACAGAGTTATTCCGATCATTAAAGAATTAAAAAAAATCTTTCCAAAACTAATTATTTCAATTGACACCTTCAGATCTTTGGTGGCTGAAAAATCACTTGATTGTGGAATTGATATAATCAATGATATTTCTTCAGGAATGTTAGATGATAATATGTTTAATGTTATTGGTAATTATCAATGTCCATACATTATGATGCACATGCAAGGAAGCCCTCAAAATATGCAAGACAATCCCTGCTATGATAATCCAAGTAAAGAAATAATTAGTTTTTTAGCTAAAAGAGTTAAATCTGCGAGAGAAAAAAAAATAATTGATATAATTATAGATCCAGGTTTTGGTTTTGGAAAATCAATTGAACATAATTTTGAAATATTAAGTAATCTTGAACATTTTTCAATGTTAGATCTTCCAATTTTAACGGGATTTTCAAGAAAATCAATGATTTTTAAAACACTTAATACTGATAAAGAAAATGCACTTAATGGAACATCTGTTCTTAACACAATAGCACTTGTGAAAGGAGTTAAAATTCTTAGAGTACATGATGTCAAGGAAGCTAAAGAATGTGTACTTTTATACAACAAAACCAAATAATTATCTTTATACTTTGGAAATTTTAGACCTAATCGTATCAACCATATTACCAATAATAGATGTTGTTCTTGCAGCTGGAATGCTTTATTACGCTTACAAATACGTGCGAGGAACTTCAGCAATTATCATCTTTAGAGGTTTTGTTTTAATTTATATTATTTGGTGGATAACTGATATTGCCAACATGAATATTTTGAGTAATATACTTGGTGGTTTTATCAGCGTTGGAGTTTTTGCATTAATAATTGTATTTCAACAAGAGATAAGAAAATTCTTATTAATGCTTGGATCCAATAGATTTACTAATAATAAATCTGTAATTAAAAGGTTTAAACTCTTGTTCAAAATTTCTCAAGAACAATCAAAAATTAATATTGATGAGCTTTTTACAGCAATTGAAAATTTGAAAAAATCTAAAACCGGAGCATTAATTGTTTTTGAAAGAAATACAAGCCTTGATTTTGTTAAGACTGAAGGTGATGTTTTAAATGCTGAATTATCTTCTTCCTTAATTGAAAGTATTTTTTTTAAAAATAGTCCCCTTCATGATGGTGCGATAATAATTGAAGGCAACATAATTAGATCAAGTAGAGTAACACTACCCTTATCAAAAAAAAATATAAGTAAATCGTTTGGATTAAGACATAAAGCCGCTGTTGGAATTACCGAAGATACAGATGCTATGTGTCTTGTTATTTCTGAGGAAACAGGAAAAATTTCTTATGTACAAGATGGTGAGTTTTGTAAATTCAAAGACTTGGACGATTTAAAGAATTTAATAATAAACGACCTAGCTAACTAGCTCTTCTTTTTGAAATTGCAATTCAAATAACTTTTTATAGTATCCATCTTGAATTTCTAGTAGATCTTCATGTCTACCAATTTCTTTTATCTCACCTTTATCTAAAACAATAATTTTATCAGAATTTAAAATAGTTGATAATCTATGAGCTATAATAATTGAAGTTTTATTTTCAATAATTTTAGCGGTAGCATATTGAATTAATTTTTCAGTTTTACTATCAATTGAAGAGGTTGCTTCATCTAAAATTAAAATACTTGGATTACTTACATATGCCCTAAGAAAAGAAATAAGTTGTTTTTGGCCCTCGGACAGCATAACACCTCTTTCTTTAACATTATAGTCATAGCCGCCAGGAAGTTTCATTATGAAATTATGTATTCCAATTTTTTTGGCTGCTACAATAACTTTTTCTTTAGTAATATTTTTATTATGTAGAACAATGTTATTGTAGATTGAATCTGCAAATAAAAATATATTCTGAGTTACTAGAGAAATTTGTGATCTTAAAAATTCAATAGACATTTCTTTAATGTTTCTTTTGTCTATCAATATATCTCCATTNTCTATNTCNTAAAATCTAAGCAGTAAATTAATAATTGTTGTTTTTCCAGATCCAGTTGATCCTACTATTGCAACCTTTTCTCCACTANTAATATCTAAACTAAAATTTTTAAAAACAGGNTTTTTTGAATCGTATGAAAAATAAATATTTTNAAAAGAAACTTTTCCTTNAATTTTTTTAGGATTGTTTTCTCCATTATCAACAATGAAATCTGANGTATCTANGATTTTAAAGACTCTGTTTGCAGCTACCATTCCCATTTGTAATGTATTAAACTTGTCAGCTATTTGTCTAAGGGGTCTAAAAAGCATTTGTGACAATTGAATAAAGAGAAAAATTGTTCCCAATGTTACNGATGTTTGACTTAATCCAACTAAACCTCCACCATACCACACTAATAAACCAATAGTTATTGATGTTGAAATTTCTGCAATTGGAAAGAAAATTGAGTTATACCAAACAGTTTTGAGCCATGCATTTTTATGCTTAGTGTTTATCTTGACAAAATTTTCTCTTTCAATATTTTCTCTGTTAAAAACTTGTATTTCCTTTATTCCGGAAATTCTTTCTTGNACAAAAGAATTAAGATTAGCAACTTCATTTCTTACTTCATTAAATGCAACTTTCATAGCTCTTTGAAATAATCNTGTNGCAATTAAAATAAATGGAAGAATAACAAAAACAATTAATGATAGTTCAATGCTTAAAAAAATCATAACACCAAGAACAGAAAGCATTAATATCAAGTCAGCAACTATCATGAACAATCCTTGACTGAAAATACTTGCAATTGTTTCCATGTCATTAACAGATCTCGTAACTAATCTTCCAACAGATGATTTATCATAATAAGACATCTTAAACTTAATAATTCTTGCAAATAGTTTTATTCTTATGTCATAAACAACCTTTTGTCCTAAAATATTGGCGAGAAAAACAAATAAAAACTGAAATGTAACCTGAAAAAGAAGGACTCCTAACATTACTGAAATTATAAAAATTAAGCCTTCATAATCCTTAGGTGTTATATATTTATCTACTGCTTCTTTAAGTAAATATTGATTTAGAATTGAAAAAACAGATATTAAAATTGCTGCAACAGATAAAAAGGCAAAATTAATTTTGTAAGGAAGCACATAATTCAGTAAACGTGCAAAAAGTTTAAAATTAAATTTTTTATTATCAGACATTTATAATCTCTTCTNTGTTGTATTCAATTTTTGTTAAGTAAAGTCCACAGGCTGGAACTGAATATCCCGCATATTTTCTATCTTTTTTCAAAATAATTTGATTAAAATCTTCCACTTTTAATCTATTTTGTCCTATTTCAATTAACGTACCAACAATAGCTCTTACCATGTTTCTTAAAAAACGATCTGCCTTAATTGAAAAAATTAAAATATCACCATCTAATTTCCATTTGGCATGCATTATATTACAATTAAAAGTTTTTACATCTGATTTTGATTTGCTGAATGATTTAAAATCAGAGTGATTAAATAAAATTTTTGTAGCCTTGTTCAGTTGATCAAGATCTAATTTATTATTTAGCTGGTAAACTCTATTATGTTTTAAAGGATTTTTTTTGTAAGAAATTTTATAATCATATGATCTAGAAATAGCACTAAATCTCGCATGAGCATCATTCTTCACCTTAAAAAAATTACCAACTGCAATATCATTGGGTAAAAATGAATTTAATTGATACGAAAGTTTATCTAATTCTAAATTATTTATTGTTTCAAAATGCGCGATCATTTCCTTTGCATGAACACCAGCGTCAGTCCTACCTGCACCAACAATATCAATTTTTTGTTTTAGTATAGTTGACATACAATCTTCTATTGTTTGTTGTATGGTATTAGAATTAGGCTGTTTTTGCCAACCATGATAATTTGAACCATCGTATGTAATTTCAAAAAAATATCTCAAAAGGATTTATAATTTTGTTAATTATCAAAGATAACCAATAACAAGTTTAAAAAATTGAAAAAAATCTTAGTTCTTTCAGATACCCATAACTATTTAGATGATAGAATTCTTGATTTTGCATCACAATCAGACTATGTCATTCATGCAGGTGATATTGGAAATTATGAGATAATTGATAAGTTAAAATCTGTTTCTAAATTATATCACGTTTATGGTAATATTGATGGAACTGAAGTTAGATCTGAAAGTAATGAATTTCTTTTTTTTAAAATTGATAACTTAAAAATTCTATTAACTCATATCTCAGGAAAATTACCTAATTACAATAAAAAAACTGTTAATGAGATTAAAAAAACTAATCCTGATTTACTTATAGCAGGTCACTCTCATTTATTAAAAGTAGAATTTGATAATAAAAATGATTTATTATTTATGAACCCTGGGGCAGCAGGTAGACATGGTTTTCATTTAAAAAGGACAATGTTAAGATTTACAGTTGACAAAAAGAAGATTGATAATCTTGAGGTAATTGAATTAGGATCGAGATCAAGTTTATCTTAATCTATTTACTGAGTCAACCAATTTTTGATCTTTTTTAAGAGAATTTAAAGCAAAAGCTAATAACAAAGTAACTGCTCCCAAAAATATAAACCCGTAAACTGAAGTATTATCAAAAATTATATATTTTAAGAGGTAAATTATATTTAGATAAGAAATCACTTTCACAAAAAGAATTTGTTTCTTTCTTTTTTTATATTGACCTATTGTAAAAAGTGTAAAAATTATAATAATTAAAGGAAAGATTGAAAGCCCAAAATTAAACACATCGAATTTCTCAAGCCCAAATACAATTAAGCTTAATAAGATCAGAAAAAGTAAATAAAAAAAGTGTTTTCTATACATAAAATAAAAATAGAGAATTTTAATTGTAAAATAAAAATATTGTATATTTGAGGNGTTATCAAAAAAAACTTTCCCGATAACAACAACTCATTAATCCATTTTTAATATATGTCAGAGTTAAAAGATTTAAATAAGAAAAAACTTACAGAATTAACTGAAATTTGTGATAATCTAGGAATAGATAATTCAGGAAAGAAAAACGAACTCATTGAACGAATCATTGAGTTTCATTCAAAACCTGTTGAACAGAAAAAAACTCGTGAAAGAGTAAAAAGAGATTTTAAAAAGTCTAATCATGATAATCATGAAAGGAATCATAATAAAGATTCTCGAAACAGGTACAAGCAACCTGATTTTGAATTTGATGGTATAATTGAATCTGAGGGAGTTTTAGATATAATGCAAGAAGGATATGGTTTTCTGAGATCATCAGATTACAATTATTTGAGTTCACCTGATGATATTTATGTTTCACAATCTCAAGTAAGATTATTTGGACTAAAAACCGGTGACACTGTTCTTGGTCAAGTTAGACCACCTAAAGACGGTGAAAAATATTTTCCATTAATCAAAGTCAATAAAATTAATGGTCTCACACCTGATGTNGTTAGAGACAGGGTTTCTTTTGAACATCTAACACCTTTNTTTCCAGATGAAAAATTTAACATTGCTGATAAAGAAAGTAGTATTTCTACAAGAATTATGGATCTATTTTCACCAATTGGTAAAGGACAGAGAGGAATGATTGTTTCTCAACCTAAAACNGGAAAAACTATGCTTCTAAAAGATGTAGCTAATGCCATAGCAGCTAATCACCCTGAGGTATATCAAATAATTCTTCTTATTGATGAAAGACCTGAGGAGGTTACTGATATGCAAAGAAATGTAAAGGGTGAGGTTGTTGCATCAACTTTTGATGAACCTGCAGATAGACACGTTAGAGTTGCAAATATTGTTTTAGAAAAAGCCAAAAGATTGGTTGAATGTGGTCATGATGTTGTAATACTTCTTGATTCTATNACAAGATTAGCTAGAGCATANAATACAGTACAACCGGCTTCGGGAAAAATTCTTAGTGGTGGTGTAGATGCAAATGCTTTACATAAACCTAAACGTTTCTTTGGTGCTGCAAGAAATATTGAAGGTGGTGGATCTTTATCCATTATTGCTACTGCTTTAACTGAAACTGGTTCNAAAATGGATGAAGTAATATTTGAAGAATTNAAAGGAACTGGTAACATGGAATTACAATTAGATCGAAGAATTTCTAATAGGAGAATTTTTCCTGCAATTGATCTTGTTTCATCAAGTACAAGAAGAGATGATCTACTGCTAGATGAAAATACAATTCAAAGAATGTGGATTATGAGAAAATATTTAGCAGATATGAATCCAGTTGAAGCAATGGAATTTGTTGAAGATAAGATTAAGAAAACTCTTAANAATGAAGAGTTTTTAATCTCAATGAATTCTTAAAATTAAGCTTTAGATTTAGCTTTACTTTTTGTTGCTTTCAAAGAATTAACGTGACTNGCCAATTTTGACTTTAGATTAGCTGACTTGTTTTTATGAATAACATTATTNTTAGCTANCTTATCTAAAAGTGAAGAGACATTTGTAAATAATTTTTCAGCTTCTTTTTTACTAGTAGTATCTTTTAATTGCTTAATANCATTTCTAGTAGTTTTATGCTGTAAACGATTNTTTTGTCTTTTCGTTTCAGTTTGTCTTATTCTTTTTATCGCAGATTTATGATTTGCCATATAAAATATTTTGTAGCCCGTAGGGGAATCGAACCCCTCTTACCAGGATGAAAACCTGGCGTCCTAGCCGATAGACGAACGGGCCAAATTTAGCTGTGCAAATATATATTAAGGAAATTATTAAGCAAAATATAATTCTGTTAATTTAATATGATTTTGCAAAATATACTCTTTTTAAAGATTTGTTTCCTGAAATTATACACTTTCCTACTTGAGAATTAGANTCTGGAATACATCGAATTGTGGCTTTNGTCTCATTTTTAATTTTCATTTCTGTNTCTTCCGTACCATCCCAATGTGCTAAAACAAAACCACCTTCATCAATTAGCTTTTTAAAATCATTGTAATTATCAGCAACTCTTGTATTATTATCTTGAAAATCTTTTGATTTTAAAAGAAGATTTTCTTGAATATCTTTCATAAGAAAATCTATTTTATCAACTAGACCATCAATATCAATAAGTTCTTTACTCATTGTATCACGTCTAAATATCTCTAATGATTTATTTTCAACATCTCTTGGCCCAACAGCGATCCTAACAGGAACACCTTTAATTTCATGTTCGTTAAATTTGTACCCGGGTTTGAAATTCAACCTGTCATCAATTTTAACACTATAACCTTTTTTTCTAAGATCAGAAA